>CAZCPP010000217.1:0-7122 GCA_964500655.1 uncultured Anaerolineaceae bacterium
TGTGCTCATGCTTCTATCAAACTACAGTTTAGCTTTTTATGCAAGCATCAGTAAGAAAGGAGGTATCAAGATGTTATTTGCCCCGAAAGAAAAGGGTCAAGGCCTTGTTGAGTATGCGTTAATCCTTGTTTTAGTCGCAATCGTTGTTATTGCAGTCCTCATGTTGCTTGGCCCGATCATTGGTGACGTATTTAGTACGCTAAATGAAAGTCTTTCAAGTATAAGTTAGAAATATGGTAAATTTGTAGGGTAAATACCTAACAAAAAAGATAATTGTTTTTCAACAGATTTCCATTGAAAAAAAATTCGTGCGTATAATGTAATCACATCTTATAGAAAGGAGAAAATATCATGTTGTTTGCCCCGAAAGAAAAAGGCCAGGGTCTCGTTGAGTACGCTTTGATCCTTGTTTTGGTCGCTATCGTTGTTATTGCGGTCCTCATGTTGCTTGGCCCAATCATTGGTGAAGTATTCAGCTCCATCAACGAAAGCCTTTCCGGCGTCTAGTTTGGTTTGATCGATTCAAAAAAAGGCTCTGCCATACTGAACAGCACCCAATAGGTAAAACACAAAAAGAAAGACCCCGTAGTGGTTACACAGACAGGCACCTGTTTCAAAAGGTGTCTGTCTTGTTTTCAATTGGATTTTCTCATAATTGTAGAAGTAAACATAATCATCAATGATCGCACTAGCTTGTTCAAAGGTGGGTGGCTTGAATTGGCGCAAAGCTTCTTCCTTCAAGTGTCCAAAGAAGTTTTCCATTGGGGTATTGTCCCAGCAATTGCCACGCCGAGACATGGAGGGGGTGATGTTATACTCACTGGCAAGGATAAAATATGCCTGTGAATTGTATTGATGTCCCTGTCACTGTGGAGTAGAAGCTCATCAGTGACCTTTTCTTTGTGCTTGGATAATGTTTCATCCCTTTCTTACGTGACATAGTAAAAAGCACCTCCTATTCCTAATTCTCTCACGGGGGGTGCTTTCTTTTCGTGTCTACTTTTTCGGGGTCAGTTCATATAGACCAGTCTCTTTAAATTATTTTCCTAACGGGTTTGTCATGAAAGTACCATTCAATTTATCTTAGAATGTAGTATAAAATGCAAGGATATTGCGGCTAAAATACATATTACAAATTCAATTCTTATGTTTCAGTCACTGCGATTCAATCTAACCTTGAGTAAAATTTTACAGTTTATTGTTCTGATATATCAGGCAATCGCTGTATTGGTGTTTTTCCTTTCGCTCTTTTTTGCCAACAATTGGCTAAAACAACCCTTTCTTGGAGCCTTTTTCGAACCTAGGATGGTAAGAAACGAGGCTAGACCAAATGGTTCTAGTGAAGCCTGGCAACTGCATAATCAGGGTGTAAAACCTAGGGAGCAATTACGTTCAGTTGCTGGTGAAAATATCTATAACGCAAGTGACTTACAACAAATACTCAACAAGTTTTATCCAGGAGAAACAACCCCCGTTGTGATAAGGTCTACCGAAGGAGTAGACACTACTTACAACGTTGAATTACATATACTACCCGCTTCAGACCGGACCCTATATCTGGTTGTGCCATCGATTGTCAGTTTTGCGTTCTTTGCGCTAAGTTTCTGGATTTTCGGCTTGCGCCGTAATGAACCCGCTGGCCGCGCATTCACGATTTTTGCCGCATCCATGGCAATCGTGACTGGAACATATTTCAATCTTTACACATCCCATCAATTCTCTTTCCTTTGGGTGTTTGCTTTATCGCTGGCTGGCGGTGCACTGGTAGACCTGACGCTTTCCTTTCCACAAGAAGCCCGTATTGTAATTGGTCGCCCATATCTGCGCTGGGGAGGTTATGTTGTGGCGCTTATACTGACTGGATTTTCCTATATCACAATTCTTAGCGCTGAACAACCGGCAGCTTATATTTCAACTTGGTATTTGATTTATTTCTTTGATGCGTTCGCTATACTATTCCATTTGGGCATGACAATTTATCGAGGTACTGCAGCACAATCGCCTGTTGTAAAAAGTCAGGCACGGGTAGTGTTGATTGGCATCCTGTTTTCGTTAGGTCCAATAGGAATCTGGCTGGTGTTATTCCCGTTTGGGATTGTAAATTTCTCTCCATACCTATTTCTATTTTTGATTTTATTCCCCCTAACTATCGGTTACTCTATTTTACGTTATCGTCTAGTACGTACTGATATTTGGCTTCGGCAAGGAGTTGTTTATTCAATTCTAACTATCGCAGCCGTATTAGGTTATGCAGTAATAGTAAGCGGAATAAGCCTTATTTTTAAAACAGTTATGCCAACTGATAATCCATTTATTATTGGAGGTTTGATATTTTTCCTTGCCGTCGCTTTAGATCCATTTCGCAAAATTGTGCTCAATCTGGTCGACAGTACTTTTTTCCGTGGTCAACAAGTATACAATCAAAAACTGCGGGATTTTAGCCATCAAATGACCAGTGTGTTGGACATTCAAAATGTTGGACGTATTCTTCGTGAGCAAATAATGGATACGCTTGCACCTGAGTATGTCCACATTTACACATTTGACCCAATCAATGACCAATACGTTAGCCTGATGGATATTGATGGTCGTCCCAGCAGCGATGTTCGCTTCTCTACTAAAAGCGCCCTAGTGAATTATTTTGCTAACGAGAATATACCTTTGTATCTGGATGGTGCCACTCTGCCAGCCGACTTGAAAGCGGAAGAAACGCGCATGAATCTACTGGGTGCAAAACTATTTATTGGTTTGGCAGGCAAAGATGGCCCAACAGGTTGGTTGGCGCTTGGTCAGCGCTTGTCTGGGCAACCGTACACACCACAGGACCTAACTTTCCTCGAAAATCTAGCAGATCAGTCATCGGTTGCGATTGGACGCGTGCAGACTGTCGCAAACCTGGAACGTCGCATCCAAGAGATGAACGCGTTAACGCGTGTATCCCAAGGCGTCAATATCACACTAACATTTGATGATGTTATGGAATTGATTTTCGCCCAAACTGGGCAAATTATTCCCGCCAGCGAGTTTCATGTCACCTTATATAGCAAGGCTGGGGATTACTATTATTACGCCTTTTGTGTTGAAGATCGAGAGCGGTTGGAAGAACGCGAAACTATTCCATTACCAGTAAATCTTGGTCTTGGCCAAGAAGTAACCCGTAAAGGGCGCCCTATTTTGACGCAGGATTACTTGCGCGAATGTCAGGCACGCAACGTGAATCCATCATTTCAAGATGTATTTACCTGGATGGGAGTGCCACTAAACGCTGGTGCAGAGACAATTGGCTCACTAGGGATTGGAAGCCGAGATGCCAATGTCACTTATTCCCGTGCGCAACTTGACTTGTTACAAGCCATTGCCGATCAAACAGCGGGAGCCATCGTCAAGGCTCGTTTGTTGCAAGAAACACAACAGCGTGCATATCAATTGTCCACGCTCAATGATCTAACTCGTCAGTTAACATCCACTCTCGAACTAGAACCACTTCTACATAATATCCTTGAAAATGCCGTTAGTATTCTCAACTGTGAAGCCGGTAGCCTTTTCCTTGTAGATGAACAGACAGATGATCTGATCTTCAAAGTGACTGTTGGGCCTCCAACATCAGCCGATCTAATTGGGCAACGTGTACCAGCTGGGAGCGGTATTGTTGGCCAAGCCGCAAAAGAGCGCGTGCCTGTAGTGGAGAACCAGGCACAAGATTCTCCAACACGTTTTGCAGCAGCAGATCAGCAAACAGGCTTTACTAGCAAATCCTTGCTTGCTGTGCCACTATTGTTCAAAGATCGCGTGATTGGCGTTATCGAAGTAATTAACCGTATGGATGGTTTACCCTTTATCGAGGATGATCAAACCTTGCTCTCCGCTTTTGCCGGGCAAGCGGCGGTTGCCATTGAAAATGCACGCCTGTATACCCTCACAGATCAGAAGTTGGCTGCACGCGTTGAAGAACTCTCAGTCATGCAACGTATTGATCGGGAGTTAAATGCCAGCCTTGAAGTTGACCGTGCCATGCGTATCACGCTGGAATGGGCACTGCGTCAATCGAAAGCTGAAGCTGGTTTGATCGGAATACTGGCAGATGATAATTTGCGTGTTATGGCGGAACAAGGATTTGACGATTTGGAAGAACGCTATAAAGATGGTCTCTTACCCTTAGATATGCCTACGGCACAATCTGCAGTCGAAACATCCCAATCCCAGCAAGTTTCGTTGCAATCTGATGATGAAGTCAGCATCTTGCCTGGTGCACATACGCAAATCGTTATCCCGATCCGACGCGAAGCGGGCGTAATTGGTTTGTTATTCCTCGAAAGTGTCAGCGACTCCCAACAGGATATTGCATTTCTCAATCGCCTTAGCGACCACGCGGCCATTGCTATATCAAATGCCCAGTTGTATGACGAAGTTCAGCAGGCAAATGACGCCAAAAGTGAGTTTGTCTCATTTGTCGCGCACGAACTCAAAAATCCCATGACTTCCATCAAGGGATATACTGAATTGCTTTCGGGTGGCGCGGTGGGTTCTATCAACGAGATGCAGACCAATTTTCTACATACAATTCATGCGAATGTGGAACGTATGTCGACACTTGTCTCCGACTTGAACGACAATTCCAAAATCGAGGCTGGCCGCCTCCGTCTGGACTACACAGCTGTGAACGTGTCCGATGTTGTGGATGAAGTAATCCGGTCTACAAGCCGCCAAATCGAAGAAAAAAAACAAGAAATTCAGGTTCAGGTTCCCAATTCATTACCCAATATTTGGGTAGATAAAACGCGTGTAAGCCAGGTATTAACCAATTTGATCAGTAATGCCTATAAATACACCCCCGAAGGCGGTAAGATTATTGCAGGCGCCGAGATGACTGTTAATCAATGGGACCCCGAGGGTGCAGAACAAGTTGTGCATATTTGGGTTAAAGATGATGGCATTGGTATAAGTCAGGAAGATCAACATAAAATATTCTCAAAGTTCTTCCGTGCGGAAGATGAGAAAGCCCGCGAAGTACCGGGAACTGGTCTTGGTTTAAATATCACCAAAAGCCTTGTAGAAATGCAAGGCGGTAAGATCTGGTTTGAGAGCGAATACCGTGAGGGGACAACCTTTCATTTCACCGTTCCTGTGGCAGAGGAATAACCCCTATGACTTCTTTGCAATCCGCTTTCCAAGCTGCTGTGGGGCAAGCCCAAGCTCTGGATGGCCGCGAAGCCAGCTTGCAGGCCACACATCAAGCTTTAAACCGTCTTGGAGCAGTCACACCTGGGTTAGGTTTTGTTATCGCATCCCATCAGTATCAAGCACGCGATGTTGCCAGTGGGGTTGCCAGTTTATTAGGGGATACTCCGTTGATTGGTTTTAGTACATCCGCGGTATTAACAGATCATGGTCTGGAATCACACTCAGTTGTTGTTGCTTTACTCAACGCCGAAGAGTTGACGGCTAGTTCACATTGGTTGCCTGGCTATGCTCAAAGCAGCCGTGAAACCGCATCTCAACTAGACATGTTGATTTCTGGCAAGCAAGCACAAAATGTCATTTTCTTTGCGGATGGCCTCAATGGGGATGCAGAACAATTTTGTGATTCGTTTAGTTCAAATACATTTCAGATGGCAGGCAGTTTATCCTCTGGCGATTTACAATCCGGTAGTACTTATCAAATTGCTGGAAATCAAACAGGTTCTGGTGCCTTGACAGCTATGACGATCAGCGGGAACTTGCGCATGAGTGTTGGCTATGCTCACGGTTGGGATCCGGTTGGCGGACAGATGCGTGTCACACGTTCACGTGGCTTCTGGTTACGGACACTGGACGCTCGACCTGCTTCAGAAACCTATGCCGACCTGTTTGGTTACCCTGCCCGTGATTGGGGGTTTCCACCGCTTAGCCATATGGCACGTCTATACCCACTGGGTATGGAGCAAGGTGAGGAATTGGTTATTCGCTCGCCGATCCGCGTTGAGGCGGATGGTAGTTTCCGCATGAATGCCCCCGTCCGTGATGGTGCAGATGCATTCGTTTTGATTGGGAGCCCAGCCAGTTGCCAGGAAGCAGCCCAACAAGCGGCTCAGCAAGCCTTGCGCAAATTAGATGGCGTCAAACCGGCTTTTGGATTAGTGCTGGTGGATATTGCCTGGCAAATGTTATTGAAAGCTACCCCAGGAGCCGAGATAGCTGCAATTCATGACATCATCGGTGATCAGGTTCCTCTTGCTGGAGGCTATACCTTGGGACAAATTGTACCTGGCAAGGATGAAGCTGCTCCTAATTTTTTAAATCAACATCTTGTAGTAATTTTGTTTGGGGAAGAGGACCAGACATAGGTTCCCGATACGTAATACAAGAAGCCCGGCTTTATAAGCTGGGCTTCTATACTGAGGGGAGAAAACTGAAAACTATGCAGGCATTTGAAGTTGTGGTAATTCTTTCATAGCGTCTTCAATAGCTTCAACAGGATACTCGTAATCTTCTAAGCTCCTGTTAAGATATGCTTCATAAGCTGCCAGGTCGAAATGACCATGGCCAGACGGGTTGAATAAAATAGTGCGATTTTCGCTTTTTTTCTTGGCGTCCAGAGCTTCATCGATAGCAACGCGCACTGCGTGCGCAGTCTCGGGGGCAGGAATGATGCCTTCTGCTTTAGCAAAGGTCACCGCGGCTTCGAAGGTGGTACGTTGTTTAACAGAGACAGCCTCAATCAGACCTGCATCGCAAAATCCTGAGACACTGGGGGACATTCCATGGTAGCGCAAACCACATGCATGAATCGCAGGCGGCACGAAGCTGTGACCAAGCGTGTGCATTTTAACTATTGGGGCCATCTTTGCTGTATCGCCATAATCAAATGTATATTTGCCCTTCGTGATAGTTGGGGTGGCAGTTGGTTCAACAGCAACTAGGCGGGTACGTTGCCCATCTTTTAGGATCTGCCGAAGGAAGGGGTAAGCGATTCCAGCAAAATTTGATCCGCCTCCAACACAACCGATGACAACATCTGGATATTCACCAGCCATATCCATCTGCTTGAGCGCTTCTTCGCCGATAATAGATTGGTGTGTCAATACGTGATTCTTAGCATCGGACAAAAGGTCGGACAAAAGTCTTCCCAAAATGAACAGGAAC
>CAZCPP010000218.1:0-7092 GCA_964500655.1 uncultured Anaerolineaceae bacterium
GTATGATTTCTAATAACGGCTCATTTGAGCTTTGTTACGGCTGAATAGTTACGAAAATATAAACAAATTATCCACTTGGAGGCGCCTAAAGTGGATTTTGAAAGCGATTGGCAATATTGGGATTTAGAATACTCTGAAGATAACCTACCATATCTTCACATGGAAGGAATGCGCTTATGTGCGTATGTTCCGGATTTGATAGATTGTGATCAGCCAGGAGGTGGTGAAGAAGATCAAAGTACATTTAATGCGGGTTATTGGTACGATTTCTGTAAGGAAGAAATGATGCTAATGCCCAATGAAGGCGTATGAATAGTACTAGGAGTGCCTGAGCAATTTGTTCAACCCCAGCGTGGTATTGAATTGCGATTATTGATGTTTACCGAGGATGCTTGGGCGTATGAGTTGGAAAAACCATAGTATTGAGGGCTTGTAAAAACGCGAGTACAGTGATTGACCGCTAGGTCTCCGTGATTACCCTTGCCCTTCTTCAGCTTTGGTATCCTCAGGACAAGCAGGGCGAGATCTCATAAGCATCCCAGCAAAGACAAAAACTGAGCCTGTCTGGTTGACAATATCCTAATAGGATATTATAATTATGCTGCAAGGATATAATCCGTACCCTTACAGCATATATCTATTAACCTGCCAGGAATCAATGAACATCAGCAGATGGATGGCCGAGCTTTCCAGGTGGGATTTCTAACCTAAAGGAGACAACATGGCTTCCCGAATTGCTGCTCTCAACCACTACCGCCCGATGATCGACTACAGGGATACGGTCGACTGGCGCGCTGCGGCCGAATACATTGCCCAGCGCACCGGTCTGAATCGCAGCGAGATCATCATGGTGCTCCTGGAACTGCAGGCTGCGATTATCTTTTTCAATGGCCAGGGACGGGGGGTCAAGCTGGAGGGCCTGGGGACATACCTGCCCAACATCAACTACAAAGGCGAATTCGACGTCGCTCACCGCCTCGACCGGGAGCTCAAATGGGCGCTCAACGCGGGGAACTTCAGCGGGCGCATCATCAACAAGCAAAACATCGGCAAGACGTCTGATGAGATTGTCGCCCTTTGGAACAGCGAGCATCCCGACGATCCGGTCGAGTAGCGCTGCAGGTACGAGCATAATTCACCAGTGGGGCCTCCTAAACCACAACTCATTTGTCCCCCTTTCCACATTTGGAAGGGGGGACTACAGGGGGGATGCCTAAGACTGTTATCGTAAGCATAGAATTTATGTTTTTCAGATAAATGCTTGAACGCTCTCAAGTATAATTTATGCTTGGAGATATTAATGATCACCAAAGAGAAAATCACTAGCCTTCTGGATGAAAAGCGGGTCTATTTATCCACTGAATTTGGCGTGCAAAGAATTGGGCTTTTTGGCTCATACGAAAAAGGTACGGCGGAAGCAGGCAGCGATATCGATCTGGTAATCGAGTTTTCTCGCCCTATTGGTTTTCGTTTCTTTGCCCTGGCAGAATATTTGGAAAAACTGCTGGGAGCACCAGTAGATATTTTGACGCCCGCCGGGCTTGATGGTATCCGCGTACCACGCGTTGCGCAGGAAATCCAAGAATCGGTGGTATATGTCTGAACGTCAGGCCAGGGATTTATTGCAAGATATGCTTGAAGCCGCTCGCCGTATTCTGCAATACACTGAAAACTACAGCTTCGAACAATTTCAGGAAGATTTCAAAACCCAAGACGCGGTACTGCGCAACCTGGAGGTGCTGGGCGAAGCGGCGAAAAACGTCCCTGACGATTTTCGTAGCCAGCATCCTGACCTTCCGTGGACAGATATGGCTCGCACACGAGATCGCCTAATTCATTATTATTTTGGTGTCAATCTAGATGTCGTTTGGGGAATTGTAGAATTGGAATTATCCGACCTGCTTACCAAGCTGGAAGCAATTTTACAGAGTGCTGCATAAAAATCTGAAGTCCAATAGCCGTAGTTTTTTCGTGTCTTGATCGTTCAAAATTCACCTATTTATACAAGAAGCAGTAGAACAGAACTAATAAATATCCGACTATGAACGTTCGGGGTTGAATCTTAGACTAAGTTGACGAAATCCACTATCCAGGATAGGGCGGTTTTTTTTCGCAATTTCATGTACCTGGATCCATGCTATACTGACATTATGGGAACTGTTTTGTCTGATACACATCCCAAAGCTGAAGAAATTCAGTTGCGTCTACTGCGTCAAGCCCCGGCCTGGCGCAAGCTGGAAATGCTTTCGCGTTTGAATGTCGCCGCCCGCTGGTTGTCCCTGGCTGGGATTAAAAAACGCTTCCCAAATGCGGATGAAGGTCAGATCCGTTATCAGCAGGCCAGGATTCTGCTGGGGGATGAGCTGGCAGATAAGCTGTATGGAAGTGGGCAAAAGTATGCAGCTTGAACCATTGTCGGTAACGCTAAAAGTCATAGAAGTCCTTGAAGACCTGGACATCCCCTACCTGATCGGCGGATCGCTGGCCAGCACCGTACATGGGCTGGTCCGCACGACACTGAATTCTGATCTGGTAGCCGAGATGCAACTTGAACATGTCCAACCCTTTATAAAACGATTGCGCGATCAATTTTATACAGATGAGGGCATGATCCGCGATGCGATTGAAAGACACAGTAACTTTAATCTGATCCATCTGGAAAGCATGTATAAAGTAGATGTCTTTATCCCGCGTGGCCGCGCCTTTGATAAATCTCAATTCCAACGCGCTGAGCAACAGAAGCTATTTGACGATTCTGAACAGAGGGCGTATTTTGCCGGTGCAGAAGACATCATTCTGGCAAAACTGGAATGGTATCGCCTGGGGGATGAAGCTTCTGAGCGTCAATGGTCAGATGTGCAGGGCGTCATCAAAGTACAGGGGGATCGGCTGGATTTGGACTATTTGCGTAAGTGGGCAGCTGAATTGGGGGTGGTGGATTTATTGCAAAGAGCGCTTGATACCAAGTCTAAATAAAACACAATAGACACACCGTTATTGGTGTGCCTATGTCAGCACCCCCACTGCGACTCGAACGCAGGTTTCTACCTCCGGAGGGTAGCGCTCTATCCGCTGAGCTATGGGGGCATTGCGTTGGGGATTTTACCACGAGATAAATAATGACACAGCGTGGAATTGGGAGTGGTACGACCACTCCCAATTCCACTTAAAAACCCGTCCCCCCTTCCACAATTTGGAAGGGGGGACTACAGGGGGGATGGAAATTTAAACTCGTTATTTTCAACAACCCATAGAATAAAAACGTATTACACCTTCGCCCGCGGCGCCAATTGAGTCAACTCGGCGCGTAACTTCTTGATGATCCTGACATTGCCCCGTTCATCGCCCAATTTGGTGAGTTGTTCTTTCTTATGCGCCAGTTCACCGCATACCTGGTAGAAGCGCGCCGTAGCCCGATAGCTGCCGGCCGAAAGCGCGCTCAAACGCGCGCCCGTTTGCGCGAAGGAAGTGGCGGTGCGATACTGGGCTGGGGAAATCAGCCCGCTATTGACCTCTGATGGCAAGTGCCGTCTCAGGATATTACGTTCGTGCATGATCATCCAAACGATGAATCCCAGCATGAACAGCCACCCGACCCAGTCTACAAAGGTGCCCACGGCCAGGCCTTCCAATCCACCGATCAGGCTCCCGAAAGTATTGTGGAAAGCGTGGGTAAACACCGCCGTGGCAAAACCGCCCACCACTGCAATAAGCTTGATCAAGAAATTGTGGTTCATGCGCGCGACCGCCAGCCCGATGCCGATAAAGGCCGTATAGAACGGATGCTGCCAACCAACCAAAACCACGCGAATGAAGACCAATGTCCACAGCCCTTCCCAGCCGCTTTCCAGGTAGCCCTTTTCATAGATGTACAACACATTCTCGATGGCGGCAAAGCCAAGCGCGGTGATGGCGGCGTAGATGATGCCATCCAAAACCGAGTCAAATTCTTTGCGGAACAGGAAGAAGACCACCAGCACAGCCAGCCCTTTCAGACCTTCTTCCACGACCGGCGCAATGATGGAAGCGGTAGTGAAGTCGGTAGCGCTCTCCGAGCCGGTCAGGATATAGACGCCCAACCCCATGACGGTGTTGATGATATAAGCGCCACCGCCTGCGATCAGCACACCCCACACAAAGGCCGCTCCAAGCAGCGCTTTGGGTTCTTTCTCGTAGCGGTCCAACCAGTTGATGAACCCGGCAAACAAAAACATCGGCACGAAGCCGAAGAAAATTGAAACCAGAATTGCCATCGCTACCTCCTCCGCAAAACCTTTTCTTTTATTCTAACCCCTAAATAGTAATTGTGTACGTTCAATTCGAGTCGCTTCTAGAGGGATTTCGAGGGCAGCCAACACTTCCTCGGGCCGACCGGTTGCACCTTCGCGTGCGGATAAACGCATAAAAACCCTCACCCCTACCCCATCTCTCTCAGGGAGAGGGGAAGCCCCCGAAGTGGGGATTGGGGTGAGGGTTAGCTCTTCAATCAATGGACGCAAGTCATATTGCTTCTGGCGACGTTCTCTGGGGATGGATTCGGACTTTAAAACGGAAGCGATTTTTTCGGTCAGGCCGCGCCCATAATCTGCTTCCGTTATCTCAACCTCATACTCGACTGCAATCACCTGCGATTGCAAGGACGGCGCTCGGGAATCCACTTCCTCAGCCCCCAAAATGGTCAATCCCGGTGGGACGTGCCCCTGCAGGCTGGAGACCAGATTATCCACCTCTTCAGTCAATACGATATCCATCACCTCGGCGCGGGAGAAAAATCCCAACGGCAGGGCAGCGGCCAGGTTGAGTTTTGGTTGCGGGTGAAAACCCTGGCTGTAAGCCAACGGTAAATGCGCCCGTCGCAGGCTGCGCTCGAGGATTTTATGCAAGTCGAGATGGCCGGTATAGCGCAGCGCGCCCTGTTTTGAGAAAGTGATACGCAGCCTCATCAATCACCAATCACCGGAAGTTGGTTGCTAACCGCCGATCGCTTGGGGCTTTTCACATCCGGGCACTTCCATACTTCACCGGGATTTTCGCGCCGCATATCTGAGAAAGTGGGTAGGATACCGCAGGCGAAACAGTTCAGGCGGCAATCCACGCGGATCTCGCCTTCCAGCGACATGCGAAAATCCTGGAACAGGAAGTTCTTGCGCACCGCAGCGGTGATATGTTCCCAGGGAAAAACTTCATCCGTGCGGCGCTGGCGGTGGATGTAGAAGGCGGGATCGAGCCCATGCTCTTCAAAAGCTGCCATCCAGATTTCGAATTTCATCTGGTCGCCCCAGGCATCGAATTTGGCGCCGTTCTTCCAGGCGGTGTAGATCACTTTGGCGATCTTGCGGTCGCCACGTGTCAGCCAGGCTTCCAGCATGCTGTCTTCAGGGTTGTTCCAGGAGAGTTTAATGTTCCGATCTCGCAGATTCTGGCGCATCAACTCCTGCTTTTCAAAGATGCTCTCGCGCGTGTCCAACGGTACCCACTGGAAGGGCGTACCCGGTTTGGGAACGAAGGTGTTGAAGCCAACATGCAGTTTGACTTTCATGCCGGCCACTTTGCGGCCTTCTGAAAGCACGCGTTTTGCCAGGTCTGCAATGGCTTGCACATCTTCCATTCTCTCGCTGGGGTGGCCGATCATGAAATACAGCTTGATGTTCTTCCAACCGCGGCGGTAGATTTCGCGTGTGGTCTCGATGATCTCCTCATCAGAGATATATTTGTTGATGATGCGTCGCATGCGCTCGGTGGCTGCTTCAGGCGCTAGCGTGAATCCGCCTGAGTAATGCTCACGCAGCTTATCCATCAGATCGATGGAGACCGATTCAATACGCAACGAAGGCAGCGAGATGGTCAGCTTCTGGCCCTTGAAGCGCTCGCTGATGGCATTGGTCAACTCAACGATATGAGAAAAATCGGATGATGACAACGACATGAGCGCCAACTCTTCGAAACCGGTATCTTCCACAGCGTTGACAGCCGCTTCGATGATCTCATCTACACTACGCTCCCGTACCGGACGTGTGATCATGCCCGCGTGACAGAATCGGCATCCGCGCGTGCATCCGCGCATGATCTCGACCGAGGCGCGGTTGTGCACCACGCCGATATTTGGCACGATGAACTTGGTCGGCGGCGGAGGCAGCTTGGGGACCACGCGCTTGACGACCGGGTTAGCAATATCGTCGAGGGTGGCTTCGATTTGTGAGAGCGTGCCGTCATCCAGATAGTGCGGCTTATAAAATTTGGGGACGTACACGCCAGGGATGTGCGCTAACGCCAGCAGTTTTTCATCCCGCGTCGGGTTGGCTTGCACGGTATCGATGATATCGTGAATGACTTCCTCGCCTTCGCCGATCGCAAAGGCGTCTATGAAGGCGTGCATAGGTTCGGGGTTGAGTGTGGCATGTCCGCCCGCGATGATAATAGGATGCGAATCATCCCGTTTGGCTGATTTGACCGGGATACCGGCCAGATCTATAGCGTTAAGCGTGCTGGTGTAGAGTGTCTCATAGGGTAGAGAAAAGCCGATGATATCGAAGCAGGCCAGGGGTTGTTTTGATTCGAGCGCGTATAACGGAATCCCGTTCTCGCGCATCAGAGCATCCATATCCACCCAGGGCGCGTAAGCGCGTTCCGCCAGCGCGTCCTCCCGTTGATTGATCTGATCGTACAGGATTTTCAATCCCACGTTTGAAACACCGATATCGTAAATATCGGGGAAAACCAGCGCTACCTTGGTTTTGACTGCCTTCCAATCCTTGACTGTAATATTCAATTCGCCGCCCACATAACGACCTGGTTTTTGTACCTTTAGGAGAATGCGCTCGAGTTTAGACTCGATCTGTTCTGGGGTTAACATGTGCGGGATTATACCTGATAAGATTTGTCTGATTGGGAATGGGTAAATTCAGAAGTATTGTTTGATTTTTCCCGACCTTGCATTTTTGTAAGGTGTGACTGATAAATATTAACCTAAATGGGCACTGGTTGGAAACGCAAGCTGCTTTTAGAATTTTTTCCAAATGGAAGGAGATCCTTATGAAAAAGATTATTATTCTAGCTCTCGTACTGGCCACGGCGCTGACAGCCTGTGATGGT
>CAZCPP010000219.1:0-7085 GCA_964500655.1 uncultured Anaerolineaceae bacterium
GAATCTCGCTACATGTCGATTCTGTTGGTCAAAGGCAGTGGAAAGGGGATACACGTGATCGAGGCCATCCGTTGGCGTGAAACCGTTGCAGAAGACGCAAAGGCTAGTGATAGATTGAAAATCCTTGGTTTTCTGGTGACCATCCCATCTCCCACTGGTCACGGGCCTGGCGCAAATCACATCTTTTCCAGGCAATGTGACCTGATTGCCCAGCATGCCGACGCAATCAAGAAGCTGGAACTGAAGGTGGTAAAAGCCCCCGCCCTCCCTGCCGTCTGGCGCGACTCTGACAACTGTCCTCTGTGCGCTGTTTTGATCGGGAAAGACAAACCAGTCACCCGGATGCGCACCACTCTGAAAAGCCCACCATCATCTACGAACGAAGGAGGTTGTAATGAATGAACAAGAACTAAGAGACTTTTTTCGAAAACAGGACAATTACCGCTTCTCCCCTGCCCGCTGCAAAGCAGTAGGGTTGAGTGTCATCGATGCAAAGTTTTTGAGAGCCCTTCTCCTATCCGAACGAGACAATGCCTGGGTGTTCCAGAACTTTGGTGGAGGTCGGGCATACAGGCTTTTGAAGCACGGTCTGGTAACCAACCCAATGGCTGTTCTCGGGGACGCCCACACCAATGTCTGGCGACTGACCCAGGAAGGATCCAAAATTCTTACGTCAATGATAGATCGATGAAATGAGGAGAGAAAATATGACCTACACCATCGTAACCCCCAATCAAAAAGGCGGCGTGGGAAAGACAACCACCGCTGTATCCCTGGCGCACGGTCTGGCCTTGCGTGGACGCCGCGTGTTGTTGGTTGATTTCGATCCGCAGGGACAATGTGCTACAGCATTGGGCATTCAGCAAGAGCCGGGCATATTCAACGCGTTGGTCAACCCCAGCGCTGATCTACGACAATGGATCCGTAATACAAATCGTGAAGGTTTATATCTGCTGCCTGGCAACCGTGCAACAGCGACTGCGCAGATCGTGCTAAATGCAGAAAATCGTCCGGTTGATGCCATCGCACAACTGTTCAAACCGTATGCGCCAGACTATGACTTTATAGTCTTTGACACCGCTCCATCTGTCGGTGGTATTCAAGAACGGGCGATCTTCGCATCTAATCAAGTCCTGATCCCCACTGCCACAGAATTTCTTTCCATGGAAGGTCTGTCACAAATTGTGGCAACGATAGGGTCACTCCAGGATACACATGCCTGGGAGGGAACCCTGGCAGGCATCCTCCCCACTTTTTATGATGATCAAACTACTGAAAGCAAACAATCCCTGGCTCAGCTTACCAAAACATTCAATGATGCGGTTCTGAGCCCAATTCATCGCGCAACTATATTACGAGAATGTGCAGCCGAAGGCCTGACCATCTTTGAGAAAGCGCCCTCCAGTCGCGCATCAACGGAATACGATACCCTGACCGGAGAGATCATTCGTCAATCATAAGAGAAATCATCCATGACACAAAAAAAACGCCAGGACCCATTTGCAAGATTACGCGACAATCCTCAAGAACCTCTTGACTTGATTCCGCGTGTAAAACCTAAGGCCCGAAAGTCTCGGACGTGGGACAAACAACATCCTGTTATTTCGTATTTCATTCCAGAGCCTTTACATGTTCAAGCAAAAGATGTGCGAACAAATATTCTTGGTTTGGCCCACCAGCATATGACAACAATTACCAGTGTTGCAAGTGCCTTAGCAGGGTTCTCGTTATCTCATGTGCGCCAGGGAAAATTGTCCATTTCCGCAGTGCCTGATTCAACGCGCAGAAAAATGCGGCTCTCCTGGGAAGAAAGTAAAGATAATTCTGTCCGGAAAATAGAAATACCCAAGCCAAAGCAATCAGAAGGAACATCTGTGAAAAAAACAAAATCGCTGTTTCTGGGCTATCGCTGGAGCAAAGATTATGACAAACAAATTCGCACTTTAGCGGAAGGAATCTCAGTTGGTGAGGTTGTCCTGTTCCTTCTAAATTATGCGCTTGATGCATACAAGGATGGCCATCTTAAATTCAAAGAAGAGATCATTACAGTTGCCCAAAAAGTGAGTCCATCATGGTAGCTCAAAACTCAATATGTGATTTTCACGAAAAATGAGTCGTTTTTTCAGTACCGAAATAGTACATGAACGTTGTCGTTCATGTGACGTTCAGGCAGTGTTCAGATGCCGTTCAGTTGTCGTTCAGGCCTCCGTTCAGGCAGCCTTCCCAGGCGCGATTTTGAGCGGCCATAAATTTTGATTTTGACCCGCAGTATGGCTCGAAAAATAAAAGCGTTAGAAGCTGTCCTGTGGATTTTTTAGAAAACCATCATACCAAGTGTTTTCGGGATAAATATCCACCGAAAAGGAGCTCAGATGGATTACGAACAAGCCTGGCAATCTGTTCTTGGGCAACTCCAGATGGAGATGCCCAGAGCCAGTTTTCAAACTTGGGTTCGAGACACCCGGCCGCTCTCTTTTGAAGACGGCATATTGACAATCGGGGTCAGAAATGCCTATGCCCGTGAATGGCTGGAGTCGCGCCTGGCAAGCACGATCTCGCGCCTTTTGATCGGGATTTTGGATTCCATTGTCACTGTGACCTTTGTAGTCACCCAGGAGGATGAAGACCTGGAAGAGAGCCCTGAAGAAGAAACCTGCGAGGATGGGTTCTCTGTAGAAGTGGTGACATCAACACGCTATACCGATGAGGTCAATCCTGACCGAATTGTCTTGATCCCGGGGTACGCACTGCGGCTGCTCAAGCATGGTGATCTGACACCCAAAGAAATGTCTTTATGGATCGGATTTCGTCAGGCTGTGTTCAGACAATGGAGGCAGGGCAGGAGAACCGTCAAGAACATTCCTCACTGGGAGGTCATTCGCTTTGCGATGATGAGCCGGGCATCATACTTTCGTGAGCTTTCAGGAAAAGACAGCCTCGCAGGCGACCTGGTAGAGGTGGTTCCTGAACCAGCGCAAACAGGCCCCTGCCAGTCACGCAGATGGGAGAATGCCAATCGTTATCGCGTTCACATGATGCCCCGACTGACACGGAGCGACTGCGCGGCCCTTGAATCTATTTTGACCAGCGCTGCGAATACTGCTGTGACCCTCGAAGAGGCGCAAAGCCAGGTCTCGGCTGCCCTGGAAAGTTTGCTGACACAGGATCCGGGTGAGTTCCTAGAACAAGTTGTTGAGCCTGGAGCCTCACCCGCGTTGCGCAGTATCATGGATGTTGTGCGCCGTGTCCTGGGCCTTGAAGGGGATATGCCCGATGACCTGGCTACTGCTGCGGAGCAGCTCTATGACAAGATCATGAACTCATTTGGCAAAGTGCTGATCACTCACTATTTCTTGCGCGAGGTAGTACCGATACTCGGATTAACCCATCCACAAGCCTGGATGATCATCATGCTGCGCGACCACTGCTGGTATGACTACGAAACAGGGACTCAAAAGAATTTCGCAGTTGTTCCTGGTGGGACAACCGCCTTGACAGAGTGGATCGGTGTTACTCGCAAGGCCTTTGATGGCTGGCTGGCAAAGCCCGAATTCGCGGCATTTGTCAGGAGGGCGGATGTGAGCAAGCTGGAAGTTATTCCAGATGATTGGCATCGGAACAGGACCGACATATTTCTTGTGACCCAAACTGAACCCCTATTAGGAGCTGCCTTGGATGAGGCGGCTGGGAAAAAACGAGACTCGAAACCGGAAAAAGTGAGACTCGTTCCTGGAAAAAGTGAGACTCGCTATTGGAAAAAACGAGACTCGATCCTGGAAAAAATGAGACTCGATCTTGGAAAAAGTGAGACTCCGTTAAATAACCTCATTAAACCCCTATTAACCCATAGAACCTCTAAAGCTATAACCAACCGACCGTCGTCGCAGAGCAGTGCAAAGTATGACCGGGAAAGGCGGTCGGGCGGTCGGGATAAAAAGTTTTCAGATTGGGATCTTGAAAATCTTTTCCGAAATCTGGCTATTAATCCAACAACCCGAACACGTCTCCAGGAAGCCAAACTTCCGCCCTGGGCCCTGGTTGCCTGGCTATTGCGCGCCATAACGCTCAAGGGCGTGGAAGACCCGGTTGGATTCGCTATTACCCGCGTGGCCAGTCGCAAGACCCGGTACAGTGCAGGAGATGATTTTGAACTGCTGGCCAAATCTCCGGAGAAACTCTTGCGTGAGATCAAACGCGTGCTGCACCCATATCGTTATGGGCTGACTCTTGACGATCAACGCGATGCGTTCAAAAGGGCGTTTTCATCAAACCGATCGCTGGCTTCAACGCTCTGGCATCTGTTGACCGGTGAGGATGAGTGTGAAGGCGTAAAAGTCGTGTTTGAAAAAAAACGTGTGGTTTTCGAGAGCGCTGAATAGGAGCTTGAAAATATGGCTACTTATGCATCAGCCAGACTGGACGGGCTCTTTGTGTGCAGTACGCTCCAAGCTGGAATTCTACAAAATGCGACTTCTCCAGCAGTTCGCTTCACCGTAGCTGCAGGCGTACAACACCACCCCGTTTGGGCATTGGATCGATTGGCGCTTGTTGTTTACGCATATTGCCGGGCTTCCACAGGTAGTTCTGTAGAAGTCAATCTGGAAGGTTCATTGGTAAGCAACGAGAGCACTTCGATTGTAGTTGCTAATCGTATTCAGTGGCATACATCGCGAAAAGTGCGCACCACCGCAGAACAACTAATCTCAGAGCTGGCTCTGACCGGGAGGCTCCCAAAGCAATGGCCTGCGGATATGTTGTCTCTGCCAGTTTCTTTTCCAGAGTAGAAGTGATGAAGCCTTTTTGAGAATCAGGTGTCAAGAATTGGCGAATGGCTGGCGCGCTGGCGGCGCTTCGGCGGCGTTCTGGGGGCGCTGTGGAGGCGTATGATTTTTGGCTGGATTGGGTGTTTTTTGCATGCTAGCGCATGCGCAGCGCGCGGGGAGCGCACGGCTGGCGCATGGGTGACGGAGGAAAATCTATACTGCAGATAAAAGGACTACCTTCCCGAAGGGAAGGTATGGCTCTCATGTCATCACACCCTTCCCATCCATACAACACATTCTCCGATCATATCCATACTTGCTGCACATTACGCTGTTGTAGAACATTTTCCCCTGCAAATGTTTGCAGGAAATCCGCCCCTTTCATCTTCAGCCAGCCAGTAAACCATCGTTGGTAGGCGCTCGCTCTGGTCTGCGAGGGAGCCTTGCTGGTAAAAGTAGCTTCAGACGTATTTCTGCCTCCATCTTGCAGCTTAAGAAATGCCGGTAGAGTACAAAAACCTCGTCCGAAAAAAAAATACGTAAAAAATCAGATTTCACCAAGTAAAATACTATGGATGGAGTTTTTGTACCCTACGGGATCTCCCCGTGATTACAGACTTATTAAACACTCTTAACGCATTTTCTAGAAAATCGTTGTAGTAATATGCCATTTATGGCATAATAATTCTATGCACTTTAGCGACCTGCTCGCTCTGGTTGGTGATCAGCCTCTATTTGAAACTGGATTGCTCCTAGCCGGAGATGTCGATCCGAATGACGTGCGACGCCAACTTTCCCGGTGGGTTAAGTCCGGACGCGTTCAGCAACTGAGGCGGGGTTTATATACCTTGGCTCCTCCCTATCAGAAAGTGACTCCGCATCCTTTCCTTGTTGCCAATGCGCTAGTAACCGGTTCATATGTCAGCGGGCAATCGGCCTTGGCCTATTACGGCCTGATCCCCGAATACGTACCGATCACTTTGAGCGTCACTACATCACGCCCTGCACAATGGGAAGGAGGCTTTTACTTCCGGCATATTGCCACTCACCTGTTCTTTGGTTACCAGTCAGTGGATTTACTCCAGAACCAACGTGCCTTTGTTGCCACACCTGAAAAAGCCTTGCTTGACGTGGCACACTTCACTCCAAATTCCGACAGGCCAGAGTTCTTGAGCGAATTGCGTCTGCAAAATTTGGAGCGCTTGATCCTAAGGCGACTCGATGAGTTTGTCCAGCACGCCGGAAAACCCAAATGGAGACGCGTGGCTCAACTGATCATGGATTTGGCAACTCAAGAAAGTGGTGACTATGAGGAACTCGCATGAAAGAATTTCTAACTGCACTTATTCAACCAGCAGCCTCTCCCATCGACGCGCGCAATCTGGCACGTGAATATTTACAAGCCTTGATCCTGCAATGTCTACAACGCGCAGGGGCCATGACAACCCTCGCATTTCATGGCGGGACGGCTTTACGGTTTTTATATTCTTTACCTCGTTTTTCCGAGGATCTGGACTTCGCTCTTGAAGGAGACAGCAGTCAGTATGATTTTCGGAGTTATTTGAAAACTACCCAACGTGATCTGGAAGCACAGGGGTACAAAATTGTCATCAGGCTCAACGATAAAAAGACGGTTCACAGCGCATTTGTACGCTTTCCTGGTTTGCTATACGATCTGAAACTCTCTCCCCACTCGGATGAATTGCTGGCGGTAAAGATCGAAGTGGATACCCAGCCACCTGCCGGTGCCAGGTTGTCGACTTCAGTGGTCCGACATCACGTTTTATTGAATTTACAGCACCACGATCAAGCTTCATTACTGGCGGGCAAGCTCCATGCCATTTTGCAACGCCCCTACCTCAAAGGTCGGGATTTATATGATCTGGTCTGGTATTTGAGCGCCAGGGAATGGCCAGACCCCAATCTGGTCTTACTCAACAACGCCCTCGCACAAACTGATTGGAATGGATCAGGGTTGACCACTGAAAACTGGAACCAGATCGTACGGACTCGGATTGAAACGGTTTCCTGGGATCACGCACGGGAAGATGTACGTCCATTCCTCGCTGATCGCCAGGAAACCGCTTTGTTGATGAAGGAAAATGTCTTACACTTGTTATAACTGGCTAATTAATTGACCTGCCCAATAGTTGGTTCTCCCGCACTTTATGTGAAAATCACTAAGGCGGGCCCAGAACCCTTTGACGCAGCAAATCGAAATTAGCCCGGCCGTACATCTGACGCTTGATAGTTTTCAATCGGTTCACCTGCCCTTCAACCTGTCCATTGCTCCAATCATAGGTCAAGGCCGCTTTCACAGCC
>CAZCPP010000220.1:0-6474 GCA_964500655.1 uncultured Anaerolineaceae bacterium
ATTTGATGCACAACCAGATAATAAAAAGGAGCAAGAGTATAATTGATAATATGACGATAACTCTGGGGAAAGAATATCCCAATACAACGGCGTTCTTCTCCTCGCTTGGTTCACGTGTCATATACCAAAGAGTAAGCACCCCACAACAAAAGGCAAGCGCTAGGTTAATTTGTAATATTAAATCTTTGTAACTTCGGGAAATCACTGAACTCTCCAGAATTTTTATAAGTACTTAAGCAATTCTAACCCAATCAAGTACAACTCACCAGAACCATGCACTCAAAAGATCAACAGCCATACATAATCACTTCAAGCAAAGAATATACTTTTGCTCGTCAAACCCACTGGGATGCCATCGCTCGAAAGCGCGATTCATGGAAGGGCATGGGTGGCTGGTATCATCGTCGCCTTGAACAAATCTATCGTTTCCTAATTAACCCCGGGCAACATGTTCTGGAGCTTGGAAGCGGCACCGGCGATTTGCTTACCGCGGTACAACCTAGCCGGGGAATGGGTATCGATTTTTCAGCCGAGATGGTCAAACGTGCCAAGTGCCACTACCCTGAGTATGAATTTGTCAATGCTGATGTGCACAATCTGTCAAATGTCAAAGGTCCCTTTGATGCGATTATCCTTTCCGATCTTGTAAATGAACTATGGGATGTTCAGCAGGTTTTGGAACAACTCAGGCCACTGTGTAAACCTCGAACGCGCATTATTCTTAATCTATACAGCCGTCTGTGGGAAATTCCTCTTTACTGTACCCAACTTTTTAACTTGGCTACCCCAACCCTGGCACAAAATTGGCTCACCCGCCAGGATGTAAACAACATACTCAACCTGGCAGGTTTCGAAACCATCCGCTCCTGGCAAGAAGTGCTTTGGCCCCTACCGTTGGGTAGTTTCTTCAACAAATTTCTGGTTCACTGGTGGCCGTTTCGCGAATTTGCGCTGGTAAATTTTCTGGTTGCTCGCCCCCATCCAGAAAAAACTGAGAAGAAATCAGTGGTTTCAGTTATTGTTCCTGCTAGAAATGAAGCTGGGAATATTAAAGCTATCATTGAACGCGTTCCCAAAATGGGACAGGAAACAGAATTGGTCTTCGTTGAGGGACATTCTCAGGACAACACTTTCGAAACCATCGAAAAGGAAATCGCCAAGCGTCCACTCACCCGCAACCTGCTTCTGCTACAATCAGGCATTGGTAAAGCGGATGCAGTGCGGCTCGGCTTCGAGCACGCCAGCGGCGAAATCCTGATGATCTTGGATGCTGACCTTACCGTTCCCCCTGAAGATTTACCGCGCTTTTACGATGCACTTGTAAATGGTAAAGGTGAATTCATCAACGGTGTTCGTCTGGTCTACCCGATGGAAGAACAAGCAATGCGCAGCCTAAATTTTATGGGAAATAAATTCTTCAGTCTTGCGTTTTCGTGGTTGTTGGGACAACCAATTAAAGATACACTGTGTGGTACAAAAGTCCTGTGGAAAACGGATTACGAACTAATCGCTGCCAACCGAGATTATTTTGGCGACTTTGACCCCTTTGGTGATTTTGACCTAATTTTTGGCGCAGCCAAACTCAATCTGAAGATTGTGGACCTGCCTATCCGCTATCGTGAGCGGACTTACGGCTCCACCAACATTTCACGCTGGAAACATGGGCTATTACTGTTACGCATGGTGTCATTCGCCGCACGGCGCATCAAGTTTATTTAGCGGCAGCACGTTTTAGTCTGAAGCGATATGTCAAGGACACTGACGTGTGTCTTCCTGTGGAACGTAAATGGCGATTTGATCCGCTGGAAATACTACATCTTCCTTGTAATTACATAGAATGGGTTTCATAATGCGCCGCACCCAGGCGTTGTTCTCTTCTCCAAATGCGTAATATTTGCCTAGCAACCGGTAGGACAGGGGATCCACTACGATGGCGGTAAAACGTTGATTTTCCATATCTGCGCGGAAAACTTGCAGATATGCTCGATTGTTTCCCATCGCCATTTCCATCAGTTCTTCACGCTCATATTCCGGAACCATATTGACATTGTCTAGCAAGTGCATGGAAATTAGATGGCGCTGCGTGATGAACAAGAACTCACCATCCTGTGCATTGATTGCATCCACTCTCGTTTGCAACTGGTTCACAATTGCTTCTGTATGCGATGGATTGTATGTCTTAAATCCCACATTGGATTGCAGCAAAAACCAGGCAGGGGCTGCAATAAGCAACATAATCAAACCCCAATATAGCGTTAGCGGCATGATATTTTTTTCCTTTTCAGGTGTGTACCGCCTGAAAAGGAGATATGCAGTTACAATCAGGAGCAATCCAAGGTAAGCATCCAGATTGTGAATATCTACACCTCCACCAACCTTAATACTGACCACCAAACCGCCCGCAAACAGAACCAGCAAAGCAGAAAAGATCAGCCCCAAGCGCAAGGGGTGAATATCTACACGATGCTTACGCAAAGCAAGATACATCGCTCCCCATAATGGAAGGGATGCTATCAGCGCAGCAGGCAATACACCAACGCTATATGAAGCGTTAGGGAAAAGACGGTACCAGAGTAAATTGGAAGTCAGGCTGGTGTAAAAAAATTCGGCATCAGAGATGCCTGAGAGGGCGATATAGGCACGTTGGGTGGCGAACGCGATCCCAATGCCAACCACAAACCACAGCGCAGGCTTGAGAAAATAGCGCCATAATTTCTTGCCATGGTAGGGAGCTTCCAATAAAAACAATACAGAAGCCAGAAATCCCGGCATAGGATACCAGTTGATGCGGCTCAAACCGCTCCAAACCGAGGCCAGGATTAGAAAAATCCAGGTTCGACGGGCATCTTGGGCTGAGAAACCCCACAACATCAAAATCAAGGGAACTGCCAAGTGGAAATAGATTGGTCCCTGGAATAAGTACAATACCATCCACACCCACAGCAGCCAGCGAAAAACGTGATCCTTGATGGAGAGACGCCAAATCAATGTTTGGACCGTCAATCCAAGAAGAGAAAAACGCAGGAATACTTGCCAGAATCGATGCAACCACAGCGGCGCATCAAACCAATACGGCGGGATAAGCAGCAAATGTAGGCTGGGATGTAAGATTGGCCAGGGTAAGCGAATTCCAAAGATATTCTCTGATAAAAACAGCGAAGGATAATAATAACGGCTGGTTTCGGACCACCCTATTGCAAACGGATAGGAAGTAATACTTGAAAGTTGTGTTGCTAACAAATGCAATGATATCTGAAATAATACAATTACCAATAAAGATGTGAGCCATTGGATATTCCCCCTTTTTGCTTTCAAGCCATACATCCCCATCAGGCTGAATGCCCAGAAGACAACAAAGCGCACCCAACCCAGCTTACTGAACAAGTCTCGGCTAAAGGGTAAGGTGAATACAATCGTGTAGCCTGTCAGGGAAAGTGCGAGTAGGAAAAAGTCAAACCAGCGAATTCGCGCAGGGATTTCCAGCAGGGACAGAGCCCGTTCGCGCGTATGGAAGCAGGTTGATGTCAGAATGAGAAGCGCAGTCAGTCCCCCTAGTCCCAGAACCGACAATAATCCCAGCCATGATTTGCTGGCAAGGACAATTACATCCAGTTCTTTTGCCAAGCAAATAAGATCCCAGATTGCCAGAAACGGCAAAACAGCGGAGAGGAAAAGAACGCTTCGCCAAAAAACAAGACGGGATGGTTGGGTCATTTATTAGCGAGGGACTTCGTAAACCTTGACATCCGGATTAACTGCCGCAAGAGATATTTGTGGCAAGAAATATGGCAGGGAGTACTCGAAAGATGCAAGCAGGTGCAAATTCGTCTCCCCTGCCAGTAGCCGTGCAAAGAAATCACATTCAACAGGGTTGGTCTGGCAAACATATTCGTCATTGAAGCGAATATAAGTATAGCTATCAATCACAAGATAGTCTACATCTCGCTCGAAAAGGCCTGTTTCTCCCTGGTTATATTGGTAGGCTTTGTTGGTTGGAACAGTTTGGCCCGGGTATTTGATCGTGAAAATCGGATAGTTGCGGGTTCTGGCAAAGTAATTTTCTGGGATGGCAGGAGGATATAACGTATACTCAAGGATTGTATCTGACTCAAGTGTTTCGATGAATTTTCCGGCGGGTGTGCGAGCATCATTTGCAAACAATAGCGCAACACTGACAATCTGTAAGAAAGATGTCACAATGACCAATATGACCGCTATGCTTATGAAAGGTACGGCAAGGGCATACCCGCGCTGTTTGACCAACGAGACTACATCTTCAACAAACAGACTTGCAAGTACAGCAAACATGGGTAAAAATGGAAGGAAGAATCGGGGCACATAATTGTACGACATCAAGAAGGGAATATCGAACAGCACAATGGCAACTAGAAGGATAAGAATAGTGTCCATTCTGTTGCGATCTTCCTGCACTTTTTTGAAAAGATATAAGATTAGTTTAACCGCACTCCACAGAAAGGCGATCAAGAAAAGATAATATACGGAAGTGCCAACAGCAGCTTGAAATGTGCCCCATTGCCCATATAGACCGATCAGGCTGTCCGGTCCACGACCATAGCTGGCAAATCGCAATGCTGCGGGAATCATGCGCTTGAAATAGAATGACATCCAAAATAGAGCTTTAGGCGTTCCCACAACGTAACCTGTTACCGTTAAAGTAGTAGCGATAAATAGTGTTTCAATTGTCCGTAGCCGATTTATGGAGATACTCTTCCAATTTGAAATCAAGAAAATAACGAACAAAATCACAATAAAGCTAGCCCCGGTATATTTACTAGAGGCGGCACAGCCTGTTGAGAAAAATGCTAGATATAGCCAAGGCCTATGAGTAGAAAGTCGATATCTTGTAATTGAATATAACGATAGCGTGGCGAAAAATAACAGATAAAGGTCATTGTGTGCAAAGCGGGCATTATGGGCAAGCGCTGTATTTGACAATGCAATAAATGCTGCTAACAAGCGAATATAAATGTTTGCACTTGCCAATTTAATTGTGAAATAAATTAGGAGAACTGTCAATCCGCCGAGCAGGACCGAGATTAACCTTGCAGAAACGATTACGTTTGTTTGGGAGCCGCCTGCTTGTTGGACCAGCCATCCAACACCATACATGATATGTTTTGGCAATGAGGGGTAATTGTAGTCTGGTTCTGTCTCGTCGAATTTCATTTCCCCGCCTAAGGCCATGTTCACACGCCAAACGAGTTCATCTGGGTTCCATAGGGATGGCGCACCCCAAGAAATACCTGGAAGAGTTACAGCAGCGAAAAGTACGAACAATAGCAAAGGGATGTTTTTTTCATACTTTGTTAATATATGAGTCAGGTTGAATTTCATAGATAGCTTTTTTTAGCCGTTGGAAAATTATTTAATGAGCAAATTATCTTTGGAAAACGAATTTTCTAAAACCAACAATGGATTACTCCTCAAAAGTAAATGGCAACTTAGATGAGCAATCTATGTCTTCTTGTTTGGATACTAATAATTGAACTTGTACTTCTTTAGAGCTTTCAATTTGATGATAGTAACACCGAACGGGCTTGACTACCCATTGTACCCAGGCATTATTTTCTTCACCAAATTGATAACTGCTATCTTTTATTGGCGCGCGTAGGGGCTCACTGATGATCAATGAAAAACGGTGATCAGACAAGTCCTGGTAAAAATTCGAAAAGTAAATATTATATTTTGCCATTGTCCAATTTATTAGAACTTTTTTTTTCATATTCAGGTACCAATTCTGGTAGTGAGGTGAGATTATCACCCACCGTTCGAAAGTAGGGGGGGCGGTGAAGCGGTAAGATAACCACATGAACAAAATACAAATCACACGCCCACCCCTGGAAAGTCTAGCACGTATCAACCCAGAATGCAATCAGTATGGCCAGGCTGGGCAAGGGAATCTACGGATCCGCAAAGAATATGGAAAACACGACACCATTCGCTACTTGCGATGCACTGATTGCCAAGAAGAATTCAGTGAACGAAAGAATACCGTTTTGTGGAACTGCAAGATTGTAGAAGAGAAAGCCGTGTCGGTCGCTGAACATCCCTCTGAAGGCAACAGCATCAAAGGCACCGCCCGTTTAGTGCGCGTGGATCCAGGCACTGTGCGGCGGCTGAATAAGAGAGCCGGTCGACATGGGCAGCAATATCATGATGAGAAAGTACACGACCTCGTGGTTGAAAACCTGCAAGCCGATGAAAGACATGGTTTTGTGGCTGAGAAATCGCAACCTGCCTGGGAAGCCGAACTCATGGATCCTGAGAGTAAGTTTGTGCTTTCTCATGTTCAGGGACGAAGAGATGAAGAAATGATTCGACTCGGGGCCATGAGTTTCAAGCCCGTTTTCACTGGCATGTCGAAGACCAGGGAATACGACATGTGTATATAAAACCGCGCACTCCACAGCTTAATGGTAAAGTAGAACGGTCACACAGGACGGATCAAACAGA
>CAZCPP010000220.1:6484-7024 GCA_964500655.1 uncultured Anaerolineaceae bacterium
TTATCAACTGCTGACCTACACGGATGATGTTGATCTAAATGCGAAGCTTAAAGCTTGGGAAAACTTCTATAATTTCGATAGACCTCATATATCCCTTGATGGGAAAACACCATATGAGGTTATGAAGTCTCTATTAAAATAGCGAGTAATATGTCCCGCAGGGTATGACGTAAAATAATGGAAACAATAGGTAAATCACTCATTGCCAGACAAATCCGTGCAGCAATCTGACAACGGTATCACTCACATTCTCTACCAGATATTCAGGAGGGACATACCACCCGCCTTTTTGTTCAAGCACAAGCTCAACACAGCGGATGATATTCTCGCTATCTGCGCTGGTCAATATATTGCTACCGCATTCTATTGTTTCTGGGCGTTCGGTCACATCTCGCAAGGTGATGTTTGCTACCTTGAAAATTGCGCACTCTTCCTGAACTGTCCCGCTGTCGCTTAACACACAGGCAGCATTCTGCTCGAGTTTGATGAATTCAAAGAAGCCAAAGGGTTGCAAGAAATGCACGTCTGAATTGTTGTTGA
>CAZCPP010000221.1:0-7009 GCA_964500655.1 uncultured Anaerolineaceae bacterium
AGCGCATAGAGTTGTTTTACATGGGCAGGACTAATTTCTTGAAGGCGCACATGACCCATGATCGGAAGAATGTGCTGCCTGGCAATCTGCTGGTACTGCTGCACCGTTTTGGGTCTGCGGGACAGTTGTTTACCAGTAAGCCAGACTTCAACAAAGCTTTCTAGAGTGACCAGGGTACTCTCAAAGGTCAGACCGCCATCAATCTTGCGCAACATATCTTTGACCCACGCCCGACATTGGCTTTGCGTTTTTTTATACTTGGTCAGGCGTCTACCTTGCAGGCTTATTTGGGCGCACCAAAGACCGTCCTTGCGTCGATAGATCGATCCTTCGTTATTGCCTCGTCTTTTAGCCATGCTCGTTTCTCCTTTCTGTGGTGGGGAAACCACAGGGAGAGAAGAGCCGACTAGACTGTGCTATTAGACTGTTAAGGTGCGACCTGCTGCGAAGCAGATTGTAATGGAAACTGTGATGGAATGAAGGCTTATCAAGTGGCAGAATTAACAGGCTATCCCTTGTGATTGAGAAGGTCGATAGCCGTTTCATTCTGCAAAGCCATTTTCGTGATATATTGCTCCAAGTCCTGGGGGCGAACGCGCACTGCTGTTCCGATACGTACCGTCGGAATGTCTCCACGCTTCATCAACAGATAAGCAAAAGAACGACTGACGTGGAGAATATGTGCAACCTCTTCGCTTTTAAGTAAATGTTCTTCCATGTTGTATCTCCCAAATTAAGACGATAAGCTTGGAGTCATTATAAAGACCACATATTTCATAGTCAAGAAAGGGTCCGTCCACTGTGTGCATAGTAATGCATGGCTTACAGACTTTAGCAATTTAGAACCTTCATAGTAACAGGTGGAATATATGGAATATTAATAATACGCAAAACGCAGCGGCCATCCATCCAACTAAAATCTGAAATGGGGTGTGATGTTTCAAACGAATTCTTGCCCATCCGACCAGCGGGGCGAACAGAGCCATTGCAAGACCCAGCATCGGGACCGTCAGAATCAATACTGTCGCACAGCCAGCCATGCCGATCGAGTGCAAACTCAACTTTGTAATGCGAACATTAATAGCAAAACCAATGATAATGGTCAGAATAGCCGCTACCAAGCAGGCAATCAGGATCAATGGAGCATTTCCGAGTATCAAGATCGCAAGCAACAGAACAAGAAGAAGGCCCGCAATAATGTAAAGGCTTTTACGTTGTTCTCTAATCGATATCGACGGGTCGCTGTAACGGCCAGACCTAACCCCAGAATAGATAAAAAACACCAGAGGTAGGATCACGACACAGACTGAAAGTATTGTCCAAAACAGGGCACCCCAAAAAGAGTCGCCTCGTTGAACGATCGCGATCAGCATAGTGGGGATAATCACGATAAATGGATGGGACACCAATGACACCGCCCCAGCAAAACGGTCAGTAAAGCATATTTGGGTGCTCTGATTTGTCGTTTTCATTGCGGGGACGCCTCCTGTGAAAGGCCTATATTTTGACCCTGGGTCAGTTTGTTGCTGACGCGCCGGTATTCGCTGACCAATTTCCAAAAGTCTTCCGGGGGATCAATAGATTGCATCACCTGTTTCACCCGAACAACCTCCCGTAGCATCTCCCCCTCCCACAATGCTGGCTCTCCCTGTAGAGCGCCTTCGAGCAAAAGGTCATCCAGCATGGTCTTGCCATCCATGATCGTGATAATGGCCCTATAGAGATAGTATTCGGGATTTAACAAGAAGTTCACAAAGGATGGATTGGGTGCAGGCAGCGCTATTTCCGGGCACAATTGCTGCAACTGCTCCATCAGGTATTTCAGGTCATTGAGAGCCATCCAGCCTTGGATGTTTCTCGAAATCATCACCAGCGGCACATACAACCTATTGCTGAGCAGCGCAGAAAAATGCGCCAGAGCTGAAAATACCAGCAGCACTGTACTGAGATTGATAAGCGCTTGAGAAGTCAAGCCAGGCCAGAAGTAGCCTCCAGCAGTGAGGATCTTTGTCAGGAAAAAGGCACAGGCGCTGAACGTGCTCACGATGATCAAAATCGTCCTCATGCGCATGGCCGGGGATTCTTCATAGGGTAAATAAACCAGATATACTTTGACTACGAAAACGCACAACACAGCGCCAAAGCTGAAAGTTACCAACAAGAAAGACACTTCGGGAAGGCTGCGCGGCACATAGTACCTCATATTGGGAATCCTCGAAATGAAGAAGATATAGAATAAAACCAGTGTGAGGATTGTCAGAACCAGCGCGTATTGCAGCCAGCGGATGGTTCTCTTATCGACAGGATTTCCAACCGCATCCACCGACGCCGCCGCGCCGAAATACATACCAATAAGAATAGAGCAATAAGCTATCAGTCTGTCCAGATTATTAAAAGTATGAGCGTCGAAAAAATTGCTAAATTCTTTGATTAAGAAGGTCAGCGTGATCGAGAAAAACACCATCATCAGCCATACATGCAGCGCTATGCCGTTATCCTTACTGACATCCTTCCACTGGATTGCCCGAATTCGGCTCAGCGTGAGCGCCCAGGCCATAATGCAAATGAACACCATAATGAGAATGTTCATGAGAGCCCCATGGTTTTCAGGAAATTCGCGAGTTTTGATTCGGAAGAAAGGTCGTTGATCAGCTTATCTATTCTGGATTTTTGGATGACTTGTTTCTGAATCAATACAGCCAGCGTTTCGGCCTGAATCTCGAGCTCGGTCTTTTCGGACGAGCGCAAGCGGAGTAATTCGCCAAAGGGGAAAGTCGTCTTCTCTGCCAAAACCTCCATGATCTTTTTCCGGTTGATCTGAAGGGTAGGATGCCCAAGAAGATAATGGGATAGTTCGTGCAATTGAATATGGATCTGATGTATGAGAGGGACATTGTCCCGGTAGAAGATATACTCTCTGGGCTCTTCATCGTCCGACATCCAGGCTCCAAACAATGTTGGGGGCATGCTCCATGGAAAGGTTATGATCTCGCGCCCGGTTGTCTCACCCACAAAGGAGACGAACTCCTTTATCGTGAAGGTATGAAAATTATATTGGAGTTCTTTCAGGATCTTTTCTGCATTCAATGTCGCGTCCATTGTGCTATCCTTCATCTTCCTATACGGCTTTTACTTCTTTGATTTCAGAATTGATTCGATCATATAAAGTACTGCTTGTTTTCCATTGTCATCCAGCACTGCCGATCTTAACGCAATCTGATCAACCAACTCATCTCGTTCATGATCCTGATATTGAAACCTATCGTCCATTTCTTCGCTATCGAAGAAATAGCTGGGGTCAACTTTAAAAAAATCCGCAAGGACCTGGATAACATGGAATCCGGGGTTGGAAGCTCTGCCCGTGCGCAATTTCCAAAGGTAGACGCGGGTCAGCACACCTTTGGTGCTTGCGACGACTTCAGTTTGTGTGTATTGAGTCCCGTCCGGCTTCCTTTTTTCTTCAAACAACCGATTGAGCTTTGCAGTGAAACTCTCTTTCTTGGCGTTCATTCTGCAATTCCTTTCGCGTTACTGGTGGTAGCACTTATATACATCAATGTTAACTCCAGTAAACATCTTACCAAACAACTATTAGAAAATCAAGAGGAAGTTGGATAGAAAATTCCTTATGTAAATGGCGATTATAAAAATTTTTAGGGGAAAGGAGCAAAACAACAAATTCGGGGAGTTGCCGGTGTTGGAGTGGGGCAAAGTGATGAGAAGGTAGCGGAATTTACAACAGCAGTTCCACTTTCTCCGCTCTGATATAGGGCTCGTCCCGGTCGTTGTCCACTTCGATCGTGCCGGTGATTAGCATGGGTGAGTTGGAAGTGACGATGTTCTTCGTGCGCCGGTACACATCCGGGAAGATGATCACATCCAGCATGCCAGATAAGTCTTCGAGAGTCAAGAATAGCATGGTTTCTCCCCTGGCTGTCCGGCTGCGTCGGGAAGTTTGCCGTACCCCAACCACTATAACTCGCTGCCCGACCCGACTCGCTGCTTCGATAGTGTTGATTGCCCCAACTTCTTCTATCCGTTCTACCAGTAATTCCAGCGGGTGCGCTTCCAGACTGGTGCCCAGCAGTTCCTGCTGGGCATCCATCTTCTGCTCCAGGTTCCAGTCTTCCCCCTCTACCTCATCCAGAGAGAACAAACTCATCTGCCCGGCCATCCAACCGCTCTGCAAGCGTTTCAAGATGGCGGGAATAGTTCCCAGACCGTCCAATGCTCCCACTCTTGCCAGATATTCGGCTTCCTGCGGGCGCGGATCGACACGACTCAGGAAGTCTTCCAGGGAATGGTATGGACGCAGACGGATGATCTTTTCGATGGTGCGCCTGGTCAAACTCTTGACCTGATCCAATCCCATGAAGAGCGCTTTCTCATCGGAAACCAGCCCAACGGCAAAGTTGCGCCGGGAGTAATTGACGTGCGGTGGCCGGACCGTGAGTCCCATGCGGCGGGCTTCACTCAGGTAGACGCGCTGACTGTAATAGCCGCCCCTGTTGGCCAGCACCGCCGCCATGAACTCGGCCGGGAAGTAGGTTTTGCACCAGGCCGAGCGCCAGGCAACTTCGGCGTAAGAGGCAGCGTGTGCTTTCGGGAAGCCGTAACCGCCGAAGGCAGCCATCATCTCCCAGACCCGTTCACCGGTCTCAACCGGCACATCGCTGCGGGCTTGCGCTTCGGAAACGAACTTGCGTTGCAGTTCCTGCATGCGTTTGCCGGGATCGAAATGGCTCATGGCCCGTCGCAGCAGGTCCGCTTCGGCCAGGCTGAATCCGGCCAGTTCGTGGGCGATGCGTAAGACCTGTTCCTGGTACAGGATCACCCCAAAGGTCTCATCCAGCAGAGGTGCCAGGGTGGGATGCAAATGCTGTACCGCTTCTTCGCCTTTGAAGCGCCGCATGAAGGCATCCTTCAATCCACCGGTGAGCGGCCCAGGCCGGTACAGGGCCAGTGCCGCCATGATGTCATCTTCGCCCCGGGCATGGATCTCGCGCAGCGTAGCACGCATTCCGGGGCTTTCGATCTGGAAGCAGCCGATGGTCTGGCCGTGCGCGACCAGATCTGCGGTCTGAGTGTCATCGGATGGGGTGGAGTCCAGGACAGACAGCGGTGTAGCGAAAGTCTCAGGCTTGCTTTCCTGGATGAACTCAGCCACATCGCCCAGGACGGTCAGGCCACGGATACCCAGCAGGTCGATCTTGACCAGTCCAAACGCTTCGACCGACTCCAGATCCAATTGCGTGATACTGACGCCCTTGCTGCCGGAGCGCATGACCGGCACCAAGTCGGTCACTGGGCCGGGCGCGACAACCAGACCACCCGGATGCACCGAGAGATGGCGGGGCAGCTTAAGCAGGGCTTCGGTGTCAGCGAAGATCTGCTGGTACTTTTCGGATGGGTAGGCTTTGCGCAGTTCTGCAAAGGGCGAAATTGGCTTTCCATCCTCACCTCTTTCCACCCTACGAGCCCAGAACGAATGGGGTAGCTTTTCTACCATTTCCCTGACCTTGCCCGATTCCAATCCGTATGCCTTGGCCGCAGCACCCAATGCCGAACGTGGACGGAAGCGGTTGATAGTTCCCACCATTGCCACGTGGTCTGAACCGTATGCGTCGAAAACATGCTGGATGACACTGTCCCGCCTGCGAGAGCACAAATCGGTGTCGATGTCGGGCGGGGTTAGGCGAGCCGGGTTGAGAAAGCGTTCGAAATACAGGTTCAGGCGTAGCGGATCCGGACTGGTGATGCCCAGGCAGTGTGCCACCAGGGAGGAAGCCGCCGAACCACGGGATGAATAAGGCACACCGGTTTCTCGCGCGTAATTCAACACGTCTTCCACGATCAGAAAGATGGGTTCGTAGCCCATGCGAGAGATCGTTTCCAGTTCATGATCTAGACGTGATTGAATGTCCGGGCTGATCTTCCCGTACAGTTGTCGTGCACCGGCTTCGGCCTTCTGTCGCAGGTATTGCGTTTGAGTCATACTTTCCGGCACGGGCACTTTGGGCATGTTCGCTACGCCCAATGGCAGGTCGAACTGGCAGCGCTCGGCGATCTCCTGTGTCATTTCAAGCGCGGTCTGAAATCCTGAAAAACGTCTCTCCATTTCCGCTTCGCTGGTGAAATATGCTCCAGAGGGGGCAACTTCATTGGGTGAAAGCTCGTCTAATGGTTGGTTGAGACGGATGGCGGTCAGGGTGCGCTGCAGCTTGGCCTGATCGGGCGTCAAGTAGTAAATTGGATGCGTTACCACCATTGGAATACGCAGATGGCGCGCCAGGCTCGAAAGCGGCAAGCCAACGGATGGGTCTTGTAGAATCAAGTAGAGTCTATCCCCGAATACATCCTTGATCTGTCCCAGGCGCTGGCCGGTGCTGTCCCCCTGGGTATCGCTGAGAGCAATAGGGTCTTTGGAATAAGGTTCCAGGAAATCAAAAGCACAAGACGCTTCGGGATCATCCCTGAGCGCCAGGGCGCTGCTCAAGCGGCACAGGTTGGACCAGCCTTCCATGCTGGTGGCCAGGAGTGTCAGTTTTCCTGTCTCTAGATCGATCTCCAAACCCAGGATCGGCTGAATGCCAGCATCTTTGCAGGCATTCACAAACTCCACCGAACCGGTCAGCAGGCGATGGTCTGTCAGGCCGATGGCTGGCATGCCCTGTGTTTGGGCTGCCTGTACGAGTTCAGACGGACTCAATAAACCTTCTTGCAAGGAGTACGCCGAGTGGGTTGTCAGGTGAATGAACATGCTTCTCTATTCTAATAGCTTTGTTCGCATACTGGATGTCGCATTCTGTGCGTAGTCATGCTTTAATAGAGATAGAAATCTTCAGACCTCGTACTCTTTAAAAACCTCATACGACAGAAAGCTGGGCTGAAAAGATGACAAAAGCGCCACTCTTGAGCCTCGATTTCAATGTATGAGGTTTTTAAAGAGTACGGGAGATAACTGGGCTTTTACGTCTAAAAAGTTGGTACAAGGTTTTTGTACCCTACG
>CAZCPP010000222.1:0-6884 GCA_964500655.1 uncultured Anaerolineaceae bacterium
TATTTCTATCGATATTTTTAATATATTTAATGATTTAATTTTTTTAATAATATCGGTTGAATTTCTTGGGAAGTTTGGGGATATCCATTGAGTTTTTGATCAAGGTTTTGTCGTAACCATATAATCGCCGATTTTTCATCTGTTATGAAAAGAGCATACTGTGAAAGCTTATTTGAATTTATCCGTTCTTTATCATAAATATGTGCTTGATCAGGCAAAAATATCATCCCATCGCGTTCAATGAATTTTTGTGGTAGTTCAATATAAAATTTTCCAGCCGATAAAGGTACTCTTGCACCTCTCTGGATATGGAAAGCTACTAATCTATCAAATAAAAGGAAAGGTTGTCTTTCAGGATTTATTTCAATTAGATCCCCTTTTTTTATCACAACGGGTAATTGGAATAAATGTTGCCTCACAAATTCCCAGACACCAAGTTCATCCCCCAGGGTTGCTTTTATCTTTTCCTCAAAAGATTTTTGAGGTTTATAGGCTGAAATCACTAAATCTTGTTTCACTATGCTCACAGATGACAATTGTTTTGTTGTTCCTTTTTTCTTATCTAAGGTTCTTACATCAGCCACAACAAAACCTGCTCGCAATAATGATTCTTGTATAGAATTCCAAACGCTATGTTGAGAATTGTGAAAAACTACTGTAATCCATCTTCCTGGTTTTAGGACTCGAAAGTACTCATGGAAGTTTTTTTCCATAAGTTGTTGATAAGAAAAAAGAGTTTTATTCTGAACTTCACTTACAATTGCCTCAGGTTTATTGTTGGTGAAAACGTTCAGCCAAAATTCTAGAAGAAAGTTAAGTTCGGAATACATTAGGTTTCCACCGAATGGTGGATCAGTATAAATGTAATCAACAGAGTTGTCTGATGAGAAAAATAAGCTTGTTGCTGATTGAGTGGATATACACAACTTCTTGTTATTTGGGTGAATATTTACATGATCAGAAAGTTTCGCATTCGCAAAGTAAAATGGGGAAATCTCTGCCATAGTAGAACTAATATATAATGTTCCAGAAAGTGGGCCTACATGACGATTATGTTTCGCCATGTAGCGGTTCATTCTATGCAGCCTGCTCTGTGATGATGTAAACCATACTATAAGATATTTCTTCACTCTGTCTGAGGCATTGATTCTGGTTATTCTGTGTATAATTGCAGAGAGTATCCATAGGTTTCTTTTTGTATAAAAGTGGTGGGCATGAGTTATACCCGTATGATATCCTGCTCGCCAGCTATCGCCCCAATTTTCTCCTTTAAATAACATTGGATAATTTGGTACTTTATATCGAATAGTTGAGTTTTTTATTTTCTCTAACACTAATAAATCTTCTTCATCAGGTCTCTTTGCAACTCTATGTTTTCCAACTTTGTAACTAATCAAAACAGGCACTTCTTTAATTTGAGTTCTTGTAGCATTAATCAATGCATCAAATATTGTCTCAGTGGCTCTTATTATTTGCATGGCCCCTGTTTTTTTTGAAGATTTTTTAGATAACAGAGTTTTACAATTGGGGCAATGCCAACTTTCCTTTACTTCCTTTTTATTAAGGTTAATAGCAACATCCCAATAAACCATTTCTGTATCACATTCAGGACAAATAAAGACATCACTCCAAACAGTGTAAATAATCTCCCCTTTCTTTCTACTGGGAGATTTAGAATTTGGATGCCAAGTTTCATACATCCATTTGCATTCTTCCTCAATCTCATGCAAAATTTTCTTTGCCAATTTGTTGAATAAATTCGAATCAACTGGTGTGTTGTAGTTATAGGCTATAAATGACGCCATCGGCGACAAATCACTAAGTATTGAAAACCTTTTTCCTTTTTTAGATACTAAATCGTTATCTTTACTAACATCACCGTTTTTAGCTACTGTATATCCTAGTTCCTCTAAGATTTCTTTGTTATCACATAAAGTACTTGCAATACCCATCATTCCAGTACCACAAAATGCGTCAAGTACAATATCACTTGGGTCTGTATAGTGAAGAATGTAAGGAACTATAGCTTTTGGAGGAATTTTTGTTGGATAAGAATGGATAGAATAGATAGCATCGTTTTTTCCAGCTGATACATCAGACGCTAATGGCTGGCGATGATACCTATTTTGTCCCCCATTATTTTCTGGTAAACCCAGTTCTTTTCGCACCTCAACTCGTTCATTTTTCCACTGCTCAATAATTTCAGCGAGGAATGGGTTGGGGCAGGCTGTGAAAAAAGGTGGGTCCGAAAGTTCCAATATAGCTTCGTCTTCTCCAATAGGGAAGCCTGGAATTTTCCGAAAATCGGGATCTTGTAAATACTTCTGCAAACGCTGATAGTATTCGTCCTTTTGGGCTTGTTCTTCAAGCGTTATTTTATATTCTGAGCCCGGATCAGAAATTAGGCGGGGTTGATGAGATGAATTCTTTGGCATGTGATGTTCACTATCTGTCTAATGTTAGCCTAGTGTTGTTGGCGTCATACCCCTTCATTTTTTGTGAAATAAATTCGCTGAAGCGGCGTTGTAATTCGCTAAGTGTGCTGGGTAAACCACCTGCTTTCAGAGCTTCAATTAGTTCTTCAATAGGCAATGTTATTGACTGAATACCTTGTAAAGCTTTATTAGCTGATTCAACGAAACCCTTGGGTAAATCCGGTGCATTCTCTTTTTGCTCTAGGAAATCTTCTATTGGCTTACGTTCCTTTGGAGCCATTGCTGCAATACTTGCCTGGGCAGTTTCACTGGTCAAGTTATCTTTCAAGGCCTGGCGCCATCGGGTAAGCATATCCGCCAATAAATCATCAAGCTTTGCCATGTGCTGGCTAGCATCCCCAATCGTCATGTGATCTTTTGCCTTCAATCCGCAGAACGGACAAGTAGGGGTTTCTTCAATAGCCTTGTCATGGAATTCCGGGCAGGCCAGAGGGGTTGTCATCCAGTCTTTCCAAGTTTCATACTCAGCTTCATTCAGCAGATTGAGTTGAGAGAGACCGTTCATGGTCGCTAACCTGGGGTCGTTCAACAGCTTTCTTCTGCGCTCATCATCCTTCGGCCCTAAAACCAATTTGCGGTGTAGATCGATATATTCTTTGATGTACTCAGCACGTAGGGATTGTATTTCTCTCTCAAGGTCTTTGGGGGAGGTCTTTGTTTTCTTGCCAGCCCCCATTGTGCGAATTTCATTGATCAAAGTAGCCCTCAAGGAAAGCGCACGTTCCGACCAGGGGTGTTTGGACGGCATGTTGCCCTGAGCTTCAACCAGATAACTTGTGATAGGTTGTATCTTGTTGATCAACTTCAGTAATTCTTCTATCCCATGGATAGCTTCGCGATCTTTAAGGGCGTCTTCGATTTCACTGGATGACAGTTTTAGATTTCTCAGCTTCCCGACGGTTTTAAATTTATCAAGTTCTTCCAACAACTTCTTGTATCCCAGCAACCTGGGTTTTACTTCGTTGATCGAAAGGCTGACATCCGGGCGATTTTCTCCCGTTACCACTCCTTTTTCAGATACGTATCCAAATCGATCCGTAAAAATGGGCTCATTCCAAAGTGTAACTCCCTTCCGAACCAGTCGATCTTCTAACTCAACAATATGATCCAGATCAGCCCGGACCACTTTCTGCAAGCTCTCAACTCCTGTAGATCTGCTGTTTTCATCCCGAATCAAGCCCTGTGCAAGTCCTAGCCCTTCAAAGATTGTAGTCCACAACCCTAGTGGAAGCTCTTTCGGACGACCATAATGCCGGAAATCTTTGAGTTCATCCATTGCAATGGTAGCTGCACGTTCGATGTTTCCAGCATCCAGGTCTTCTTTGGCTCCAAGTTTTAGAACAATATCGCCAGTATAAACAAGCGACAACAATACAACCACAACCCATTCAGGTTCCAGTTGGAAGTATTGATCTTTTTCGATGGGGGTGATCCATTTTTCAACGGTGTCAATTATCTCACCCCGATTTACCACTTGCTTTTCCGGTTTTTTTTGCAATAGTTCAAGGAACTTTTTTGCATAAGGAGATTGGTATGGACGAATGTTTTCGTCATTATCCAAAAGCTTAAAACCCTCAAGTACAGCTAAGGCCAAATTAGTGCGCCCTCGCCCAGACAACATGCGAACAGCGTCCATTCCGCTGGCAGATCTTGCATCTTCACTAATTGGCTGCTGCAACCTGGAAAATACCGGATAATTGGGATATTGCTCAGAAAACTCAGGTTCCAAAAGGTGGGACCCAATCAGATCGATCAAATCTTTCAAACCTGAGCTGGATGAGCTTTTAGTCTTCTTTAGAATAACGCTGACAGGTTCTGACACGCCCTGAAAATGCACTTGCAGATGGTTGACGATGTTCTCTCGTAACCAGCGGATCAGTTTTTTTAAATCCAGATCTGCTTTGTCAGCATAAACCTGACGATGTGTAGCCGCTTCGCTTGCCATTGCCCGAGCCCCTGCATAACTCCGGACTAGGTCTTCAAATTCCTGCCCTAATCCACCTAGTTGGAAGATTACATCATTCGATTCCACGTCCCCATTCCATTCCGTTGTGTCAAAAGGTGGGGTCAAATAGACATAAAAATCTCTAGGAGGTTGAGCTGTTGAGCGCTGATCGGGTTTACCAAAAAATAAATACCCTGGGCGAGTTACCATGTGATCTCGCCACGGTAACTGATATTCCCAGATTTCGTAACCGGTCACATAAGTTGTTTCGTCCATGGTGAGGATTTGTCGCATGGCATCATAGAAATAGCGATTGAGATCGCTTTCCTCCATGAAATCCCCTCGGTCCTCGATCTTGGCATCAAAGTCAATATCTTTCTTTACATCCAAGAAATACTGGTTATTGCCATCATTGTGGGTAATGTATTGACCGCTGACAGTGCGAATAATTTCCCGAAGGGCTACCTGAACTTGATCCACAAGGAATTCCGCTGTTTGTTCCGGCATTTCAACATGCAGGCACAAATTGTCACGCAACTCTTCCGGTGTGGCGCCGATTGCAACATAAATATCGTTTGTTGTAAGGCGTAAAACACTTAGGGCGCCAATAATTCTCTTGGCCATCGGTTTTAATCGGTCACGAGAGTAAGCGTTGTTCACTCGAGAGGCTAGAATGTCGCTTTTTTCAACGACTTCGGCAACCTCAGGTAATGTGCGCATGCTTGGGTTATCCTTCAAGATCGCCCAATAGTGATCGTAGGAGACCATACCCGGTTCATTTTCGGGAACTTCTTTATCAAGCAATCCTTGCATTGCGCTACTAAAAGTCCTTAGAACTTCCCGTTTTTCAGCAACAAATACTTGCTCAAACGTATCTATGTAAGCTGGATGTATTGGGAATAGAGAAATATATTCATCCAACTTTTCAGCCATATTCTTATATAGGGAAGTGAAAGGTCTTAAGTGCTCAGTAATTTTTGCTAATTGCTTGTCATTTTTTTTCAGCAATCGTTTAGAAACTACATAAGCTATGTCTTCACGAACGATTCTTATTTGCGCAAAGCGGTCTTTCACTCTACGTAATTGATCTGCAACAAAGTCAAATCTGGGGTTATCAAAAAGCATTTCTTGTAACCCACCAATAAACCGGAAAGGTGTCAATGCAGCAACTTCACCCAATTCCCTCAGAAAACCCAAATCAAGAATTAGACTTCGTTCCTCCTTTGTTCGCAAGAAATCAAGAAGTTCATCTACAACCAACAAAATGCCTTTATCTGGATGTTTTTTTTGAAACTCAGCAACTGCTTCAATGAGGGCATCTTTGTTACCTGTAACTTCATCAGCTGCCGGAAATGCATAAGGGGTTCCCCATTTATCTAGATATCTTTCAATTTCCCTGACAATAATATCTCTAAGGCTTCCAGTAACACTACCAATCTCAGCACGAATCACAAAAAATTTTCCGGCAATCTTCTTGGTTGCTTTTTGGACATCTTGACTATCCAAATCGCTGACCAAATCATCAAACTCCGCAACTGCCGATATGGCTGACATCAAATGAGATTTACCTGTACCATAATTCCCAACAATAAGCACCCCCTTGTTATCCACGGGCTTTTCGAACTGGAGTTGGGGAATAACCACCGTTGAGAGTTGATCGGCCATCCTCTCTGAAATAACATAAGATGAAACTAGGTTTTTTGCTTTTGATTTATCATCCGCTTCACGGATTTGGATCAGGGTATTGATCGGTTCAAAATGAAATAGTTCACTGTAGCGCATCTTCACTCCTCAATCTGGGAAAGGCATCCCCTAAAGTTGGATTATTTCAACCCCTGGATTACCCCAACGTCTGAAGTGGGTATGTTCGGGAGTTGCGTAGTTCAGGTCGTTATTTGAATAATTACCTGGCCACAAAACGATGATTTTCTTATGCCTGGATATTTGTTTGAATAACGCTAAAGGATCAATTTCAAGGTTAGGTTCAAATATTATGTTGATATCACTAAATAGGATGTGTTCTTCAACTTCATTTGACTTTGTTCTTATCCACTCTATAGCTTTTGACCCACGTGTTTGTCTTAGCTCAGCACTCAGGATTTGAGTAAGCTCTTTGTTAAGTGAAATTCTTGGCAACTCGTATTGTGAAACTATTTCATTCGCCATCTTCTCAAGTTTGCTTGTTGAAGAGTTGACAATAAGTAATATGTTGGATGTTGGCGTCAAAGTAAAATAATTTTCTATCTTCTCATTCATCTGATATCTGCAAATATCTGTCAAAGATCTTGCTGTTACCTATCTTTGAAGAATACACTTATTATAAGTCTTATTATCAACCCTATTTATTATATGCTAAATCATTATCAATCCTTTACCGGGATATGTAAAAAAGATCCTAATTGGATTTGGGGCTAATACTTTTTTTATCGTATATAGCTATTATT
>CAZCPP010000223.1:0-6825 GCA_964500655.1 uncultured Anaerolineaceae bacterium
AATTTCATTCGACATACAAAGCTATCGACTTCCAGTCGATAGTAGTTTACTTTTATATAGCTGCTTCTAATGATATTAACTTGTAAAAACTAATGGAATCCACGCCTGTTTCGCCCGCTAGCCCTGAATCCCATACCAATCCCAAACCTCAGCCAGTAAGAGTATTTGGAAGCACGATTGGCCTGGCAATCTTACTAGCGACTGTGTTTAACCTGTGGACGCCTTCCAAGGGCATGTTCGCAAGTAACTTTTCGGATAAACTCGATTTATTATTAACAGCTCAACCGGAAAATAATTTTATCGCCACTCCACAGCCGCAATTACGAATTGGTATTGTCGCCGGACACGCCGGGAGTGATGCAGGAGCCATCTGCCGTGATGATACCGGCAATAGCATATTGACCGAAGCAGAAGTCAATATGGACATTGCCAGTCAGGTGCAGAAAATTCTAACGGAAGAAGGTTATCAGGTGGATTTACTAAACGAGTTTGATACCCGCTTAAATGGATACCGCGCCGTAGCTTTGGTATCTATTCACAACGATTCTTGCGAGTACATTAATGATAATGCGACCGGATTTAAAGTGGCAGCTGCGGTCAATACGCATGACTTCAATCGCGCCACCCGCTTGACCGAGTGCCTGCGCGACCGATATCAAAACGTCACCGGCCTCCATTTTCATGAGGGAAGCATCACCACCGACATGCGCGGATATCATGCATTTTCGGAAATTGATCCCAATACGATTGCCGCCATCATTGAGACTGGTTTTTTAAACCTGGACCAGGAGTTGCTGGTTGAAGAGTCGGATAAAGTTGCTTATGGCGTTGCACAGGGCATTCTATGTTTTGCTCGCAATGAGAATATTGAGCCTACGCCGCTACCCACATTTGTGCCATGACCGCTGAGTTGTCACAAGCCCAACAAGCTATTCAAAAAGCGCGCGCAGCCTTGCGAAGCGGAGATCGTATTACGGCCCGTCGTTGGGCGGAGCAGGCTGCCAAACTAGCTCCGCACTTGGAAGATCCTTGGTTGATTTTGGCTTCGGTTGCCAGCCCTCGGGCAAGTGTCTCGTTTATTGAGCGGGCCTTGCAAATCAACCCAAATAGTCCTCGCGCGCGCAGGGGGATGGAATGGGCGTTGAAGCGTTTACAGAAAGTGCCCTCCGTGAAGATGATGCCTGGTAATAAGGGGGGGCAGGCAAAGATGGTGAGACGAAGCGCAGCTAAGAAAAGATCCCAACGAAGGGTATTCTATCCTACCCTATTGCTGGCACTGGGTTGCGTGGTTATCATCGCGGCAGCATGGACAGCGGGTACATCCCCGGCGTTAGCGTCTATCTTGAATGGAGAGTCGCTGCCAAACGTAGAGCCACATCCGCAAGTGTGGGCGCGGGTAGAGATTGCTAAGCCAACATATACGCCTGAATCAGTACCAGTTCTTGCAGAAATTGAGCCTACCCAGCCCCCTCTACCTACGCCAACCAACACACTATCTCTTATTGATCCCACTGTTGCACCGACCCAGTCACTCCCAACTGCAACACCTAGCCTTGAGCCCCCAGCGCCTACGTCCGAACCAGACCCCATGATTACCCCTGAAGCGACTTCGACACCGGCAGGCTCGCTGGTGATGGAAATCATCGAAGACACACCTATTCCCACTGCCGGACCAACCCAGGCAACCACTGCTAAAGTCCAGCCGCCAGTGGGCAATGGTGTACGCTGGATTGAGGTGAATCTCTCTGAACAGCGTGTTTATGCTTGGAAAGGGAATGTGCTGATGAATTCGTTCATTGTTTCAACCGGCACCTGGGCAACTCCCACTGTTGTTGGAACATTCCATATATGGAATAAAACCCGTATTCAGACTATGTCGGGGCCCGGATATAGTTTACCGAATGTACCTTATGTGATGTATTTCTATAAGGATTATGGCTTCCATGGCACCTATTGGCATAATAACTTTGGTACACCCATGAGCCACGGCTGCGTCAATTTAACGATGGCAGATTCAGAATGGCTCTACAATTTTGCCAGCATAGGAACAACAGTCAAGGTTCATTACTAGGCAGGCTATGGGAATGCCCATCAGTGCGCTCTCGCGCCGTGATTTTTTGAAACTGGCCGGTTTCGGCATATTGGGGTTATCACTGCCAGATTTTCCACAAACCTTTTTGACACAACCTTTTTACACCAATATGCAGGGGCGTGTGATCGAAAAGTCGCTCTGGATGTATGACGAGCCAACACTACAATCCAATCGGGTTGAAATGTATTGGCGCGATCTGGTCATCCCGCTCACTGGTGCAGCTATCAGTGAAGATGAAAAAGCACACAACCGTGTATGGTACGAGGTGGATAACAAGGGCTACGTCTACTCTGGCAGCGTCCAACCGGTAAACACTGTACTCAATGAGCCAATTAGTGACATACCATTGGGTGGCCTGATGGGCGAGATTTCCGTCCCATTTACCGATGCACACGAAGAGTCGGATACCACATCTGAGCTAGCTCACAGGTTGTATTACGAAACTGTGCACTGGGTTACCGGAACGATTATTGATACAGATGGCCAAGCCTGGTACCGATTGCTGGATGACAAATGGGATCTGTATTATTACATCCCGGCGAAACACATGCGCATCATTCCCGATGATGAGCTTGCTCCTATTTCTCCAGAAATACCTGACTCTGAAAAGTTGATCAAGGTCAACCTGACCAAGCAGTTAGTGTTGGCTTATGAAGGTTCTCGGCTGGTATTTGCGGCCCGCACTGCCACCGGGGGACAGTATCGAGACGGACGCTGGACGACGCCCCAGGGGCAGTTCATTACAAGTTACAAGCGCCCTACCCGTCACATGGCCGCAGGGGATATCGCCTCCAATGGCTTCGACCTACCCGGCGTTCCCTGGGTGCTGTATATAACCGAAAGTGGGATTTCCTTTCATGGCACTTACTGGCATAATGATTATGGGCGTCCGCGCAGCCACGGTTGCATTAATCTGACACCGCAAGCCTCAAAGTGGCTTTACCGCTGGACGACGCCTAACGTTGAAAAGGGCAAGCAGTTTGCGTTCGAATATTTCGGTACCAAAGTGCGGATCTCTGAATAGATATTCGCCACGAGTTACAAAAACACATTGTTCGTGCCACGAGCGCCGGCGGCACGCCGGCACGAGAAAATGAGGTTTTTCTTCGCATCATCGGGACTTTGTGCTTTAGTGGTAAATTTATTATTGCTATATGAAATCAATTACTTCCTTTACTCGCCGTGATTTTCTAAAAATAAGCGCTTCAGGTGCGTTAGGGTTATTTCTGTCTGAAACCGGTCTTGACCGCACCTTGACGCTCAGTGAGCCACCAGCTAGTCACGGGCGAGTGCTGATGAACGGCTTATTCATGTTTGCGGCCCCCTCATTCGATAGCGAACAGTGGAAGGCCTACGGCAAAGACCAGACTGTGTCCATTTCGGAAGTGGTCGATGGCGATGAGGGCAATCCGTACAACAAGGCCTGGTATCGGATCGGCAAGGAGGGTTTTACCTACTCTGGGTGGTTGCAGCCCGTGGAAACCATCTACAACAAACCTGTTTTCGATATCAATGCCGAAGGCCAGGTGGGCGAAATCACCGTCCCGTTCAGCCATGCCCGTTCAGAACCGGACATCCGCTTCAACGGACGTCGCCTGTATTACCAGACCACGCACTGGGTGACAAATTCCATAGTTAACCGTGAACAGAAAACCATCTGGTACGAAATCTACGATTTCTTTGACCATAAGAATTACTATATTCCCAGTTATGACATGCGCATCTACTCAAACGATGAGCTTGCACCCCTTTCGCCCGATATCCCCGAGACTCTGAAATACATCCATGTTGACCTGCGCACACAGACCGTTACTGCCTTAGAAAACGAAACACCTGTGCTTATCGCTCGCTGCTCCAGTGGTGCGGGAAACACCAAAACCCCGCTAGGTGATTTTCGTACATATCATAAGAGCCCGTCGGTGCACATGACCAACCAGGGCGATGCAATTGAAGGCATTTTTGACCTGCCCGGTGTGCCTTGGTGCACGTTCTTCACCGGCACAGGGATTGCGTTCCACGGCACCTACTGGCATAATGATTATGGTCGCCCACGCAGCCATGGTTGCATCAACCTGACGTCAGAGGTTGCAAAATTTATCTATCGCTGGACTAGCCCGGTAGTTCCGCCTGGAATCGATTACCTGCATCTCCCGGGCCAGGGAACTGCCGTTCAGATCACCAAATCCACTAGCTAACACCCGAGTTCGGGACTAAGGAGAGAATTATGGACACCATTTTCCAACACCCACGCTACCTGCTCAAACGCCAGGTCTTTGCGCTAACTGGTAAATTCCGCTATTTTGACCCGATGGGCAACATGGTCATGTTCAGCGAGCAAAAGATGTTCAAGCTGCGCGAGGACATTCGCGTTTTTTCCGACGAGAGCAAAACTAAAGAAGTGCTGCAGATCAAGGCCCGGCAAATTATCGACTTTTCTGCCGCCTACGATGTGATCGACAGCGCCTTTCAACAGAAAGTCGGCACGCTACGCCGTAAAGGATTGAAATCTATGTTTCGCGATGCCTGGGAAGTGTTGGACACCAACGATCAGGTGATCGGCAAGTTGTTTGAAGATAGCCCTGGCCTGGCCATGCTCCGACGTCTGCTGCTAGGCTCACTCCTGCCGCAGAACTATGACCTGACCGTCAATAACCAACGCGTAGTTGACCTGAAACAGCGCTTCAACCCTTTCCGCTATGAATTGGATGTTGACTTCACATTTGACACTGCCAACATGCTGGACCGCCGTGTAGGCCTGGCGGCTGGTATCTTGCTGGCGGCGATTGAAGGAAAACAGAGCTAAATTATCGTAGGGGCGAAGCACCTGTGCCCGAAAGGGTATGCTTCGCCCCTACAAATAAACACCATGCCCAAACAACCCCTTTTCGCTGGTCTGGTCATAGACGAGACTGGTAAACCTGCCGAAACCACCTATGTTGGCGAAGAACCTTGCTACGTCATCGATGATGCTGGATTTCACCGCCATGTGCCCTCCGAACAGGTTGACCGTCAGGTCTTTCAGCACCTGCAAGATCTGATGAAAGGCAGTGAAGACCTGATCTCAGAGCAAGCCGCAAAAATGCTTGGCCAAGAAGATGTTTTCTCGATGGCTGCCATTCAGCAGCAGCTCAAAAACATGGATAAGCAATTCGACAAGATCATGCATGAAGGCATCCCGGAAGATGCTCGCGCGTATCTCGGCATGATGGGATTCAAAGTGGTGGTGAATTATCAGGGTGAAGTGCTGCGAGTGGAGCAGCCCGGCGCGATTGACGATGAAGGGGATTAGTAAATCATTGAAGTGAGTAAAATCAAGCAGTGACTTTTAGCCAAATCACTGCTTGATTTCTTTATAAAGGGGCTTCGGTGCGGCAGTGGCTTTGATAGCAGCGAGCTGATCTAGAACCTGATTAATAGCCATGCTATACTTTTATTATCGGGTTTGTTTTAGTATGAAAGGAGTATGAAATGGCAGAAAGCGTTTACAAGGTTGTCGAATTAATTGGGACCAGTACCGAATCCTGGGAAAAGGCGGCAACAGCAGCCGTTGCAACAGCTGCCAAGAGCCTGAAAGATCTGCGTATCGCGGAAGTTGTCGAATTGGATATGCAGCTTGAAGATGGCAAAGTCAGTGCTTATCGAGCGAAGGTGAAGGTTTCCTTTAAATTTAAATCAGATTGATTGACACAGGCGAAGCGCTGAAAAGTCAACTCAGCGCTTTGTTTTTTAACAGGTAGGGAAAATTCTCGCTCTGCAGAAGAGGTGATAAAAGCTAATTGGAGGCCATCTGCTGGAATGTCGCCCGAAAAACGCCCGTGCGCGGGTGCAATTTATCAATGCGTTAGAGCTGGGGCTGCCCATGAGCCTGGACTATTTGACCCTGGATTTTCAGCGCGATATTGAAGATGATCTGGATTAGGCTGAGAAGTAGTTAGTATCAAACTTATCAGTGTAGATGTAAGTACAAGAAATACCATGCTAAAATCTATTGCGCTAACATTTTTATCAGCAAATTAGGTGGAGTATGGAAAAAAGATATCAGGTTTTTGTAAGTTCAACGTACGCAGATTTGAAAGATGAGAGGCAGCGTGTAATACAGACTTTGATGGAGATGGATTGTATACCTACGGGTATGGAATTATTTCCAGCCACAGATGAAGAACAGTGGAATTTTATCAAACGGGTGATAGATGATTGTGACTATTATTTGCTTATTATTGGTGGAAGATATGGTTCTCTAACTAATGATGGCATAAGTTATACGGAGAAAGAATTTGATTATGCAGTGGAACGGGGGCTTAGAATAACAGCTCTACTGCGAGAACCTGATGACATTCCAATAGAAAAGTTAGAAAACGAGCCAAAAGCACAGGAGAAGCTAAGAAAATTTAGAGACAAAGTTTCATCAGATAGACTAATTAAGCCTTGGAAATCAGCTGAAGACCTTCCTGGACTAGTGGCTATCAGTCTACAAAAAACTATGAAAACTTACCCTGCTATTGGGTGGATAAGGGCAGATAGATTACCAAGCGAAACTTTACTTCAGGAACTCAATGAAGTAAGGAAAGAAAACCTAAAGCTAAAAGATGAATTGCAAAACATCAAAAAGTTCGAGTATGTTCCGATAAAAAATTTAGCAACTTTGGATGAAAATACCGAAGTACAAGGGATTCATTCTAGCACTATGTTTGCACTTTAAGAAAAGAATAGAGTGGGCATGATCTACCAAAGCC
>CAZCPP010000224.1:0-6798 GCA_964500655.1 uncultured Anaerolineaceae bacterium
GAAAACGGCCTGCCTGAAAGGCAGGGGTTTTAGACCCTATTTACAGACAATAAGCCAAGAGGAGAAATAACATGACCCAACCCGCCCCCAAGGAAGACCTGCAACGTATCATTGATTCCGCCCGAAGGCTGGGCGTTGAAATGGACGAAGAAGAAGCCCTGCAATGGCTGACTGCTATGGCCGCCCAACAGGATGAAAGCGTGATCATTGACAAACGCACAGGGGTATTTGGTCATAAGGTCAGCATGCTGGATTTCAGCGACGTAGACCTGGAACACTTCCGCAAACTCGGTCGGCTGGTCGAGTTCAAGGATGTGCCAGGAAAAGTCGAGACCGCACTGGCGCTTTCCGGCTCGGCAGCGCAATCGAAAATCCAAACTTATCCTGGGGATGCAGATTATTTCGAGCGCATCAATATCATCGCTGAAACTCAAGAACAGGCCTGCAAAACCCTGGCCGACCTGATGCGTAAAAAAGCCACACAAACTGCCAAAGGTCCAAATTATTTGTTGATAGAAGTCAAATTTGGTAATTATCCAATGGATGTCATCCGTGACGGAGAATCGAATTCCAAAGGCTCCCCGATTGCTTGGTCATCGGATGATATTGAAGACGGGGAGTTCGATGTAATGCTGCCGGATGGGCAGACGGTCTCAATTCAATGGGAAGATGTGATGCACGATCCCGGTTGGTGTAAATTGGACTGGGTAGTATCCGATGGGGTACGCGGAGAACTTGTCAATGCCAGTAACATGCTGGACGTTACATGGGAAGCACCAGATGGAAGCATCACGCCGCTGGATGGCTATCTCGACCCGTATTTTCAAGAAGTCTACCTCGAGGCCGATTCCGTGCCCATATTTGCCAAGCTGAAACAGCACGTCTCAGCAGATGCGCTGGATGATTATGTTGGACAGCTAGAGCGTGAGGTCAGCAAATACTTGACCAAGGATATAAATTATGGCAAGGCTGCCAAGCGTATGTACAACATCTTCAGATTGACTGGGCGCTACGGGGAAGCGGCCTTTATCCGCGAATTATTCGATGAACCAACTTCGTTGTTATACCAGGTTTGGTCACTTTTTCGCACCATGGAAGAATGTTGCATGCCTGGTTCCAGTATTTCGATCGAGGCCGTTCGCGACCAGGCTGATAGCCTGGTTATGTCAGTCATCGACGCGCTGGAAGGCGATAAAGAGACTGTCGTAGTACGCCATCTGATGAAATTGCGGCGCTCGCTGGATAATCAGGAAACCGGCCAGGCCCTGAATGCAGACGTAGAAGCCGCTCGGGCGGAGGTCATGAATATCGTCAACAACTTCTTCTATGAAAAATTAACTGCATTGCCGTCCATTAAGGTGTACATCGACGGGTTTAAGTAATAGATTCTCAAACAACCATCTCACCGCCATTCCAAGCGGTGAGAGTAATTTCTGGATATATCGAGGCACTATAATTCACAAATAACCTCGAAGACCATGCGTACATTCGTCCCGTCAACTTCATAAACGATCACCCCCGAGCCTTCCCAGCGTTCAACGCCAACCAAGATCTCAAGAATGCCATCGTTATTCAAGTCCGCGACAAAAAGCGCGGAATAGGTTAGGGGAAATTGTATTTCAACATTCTGATAATAATAGTCAGCCACAATCGGGATGGTCACCACCGAATTTCCCGCTACTTTGCGCATCACGACCAGCGAATAATCACCAAATTCCACGCTGTGACCGGTCGGCTCGACAAAATGAGACGCACTGATCAATACTTCTTCGGTTCCATCACCTTCGAGATCAATTCGTAAAATTTTTGAAATCTCCACCACTGGCTCGAGGATATTTTGTCCCACCAACCAGTTTTTGAGTGCTTCAACATAAGTAGCATGATCGTCCGGGATTTCCTGCGCGAATCGCGGCGTCACGTCCCAGTTTCCGGTCACTCCCACCGCCCGGCCACCCATGGGATATGAATCTGTTTCAACCTGATAGGCTTTGCAATGCTGCTCAAAAACCGGCTGCTTCCCTTTTGCCGTACCGGTGAGACCATCTAGACCGAAAATTTGATAGGCTTCCCCGTCAGGTAAATGAGGGATCACTGTCTGCGGAAATAACCACTGACCGTTCTCCGTGCCGCCCAGCAAGTAAAACGGACCCGGGTACATTCGGGCAATAATGGCGGCAAAGGATTGGTATTCTGCCGATGAATGTGGGGTGGGGGAGGATTCAATGGTCGCGGGTATCATCGGAGTGAAAATTACAGGCGTGTTTGTGGCCGCCATGAGGGGTGTGGGTAGAGCAGTTTCAGGAGTTGGAGTTATCGTTGGCAAAGTCACCCCGCTGCACGCAGTAATAAGGACAATCAAAACATTATATAGCCAGATCTTTTTCATGCAATACACCCTCCCCAAAACAAAACCGGGACAGGCTTGAAACCCATCCCAGTTATTTATTCTAAAATCCTTCGAGTTTGCTTAGATCGGCAATTCCATCTGCCAGGTTAGTAATTTTTTGAACCAACCCTAATCGATTTTCTTGCAGGGCTTTGTCTTCGGCCATCACCAGCACATTGTCAAAGAATTCGTTGATAGCAGGGATAAGCGCTACTATTGCTGTCAGGAATCCATCTACATCTTCGAACCTTGAGGGTTGTGCGCTTACTTCTTTATACAACTTCTTTTCGGAATCTTCCCCAAAAGCCTTTGGTTTGACATTAAAAGTCTGCTGCTGATCGCGGGTGATACGCACGCAGCGCGCATACCCGGGTAGGATCTCGTTCCAATCCTCCCTTTCGACCCAGGCCTGAAGCTGCTTCACCGCCCGAGCCGCACCGGCCGGGTTGACGGATTGAGCCCCCAAGACCGCATCGACGACATCGTAGCGATAACCTTTATCTTTTTTGAGCAGCACGGACAGCCGCCCGTTGATGAATTCCAAGACCTTTTCTTGCACTTCGTCGCTCACTTCGATGGGCTGTAATTTTGCAGCTTTAGCCATGACTACACTTAAATCAAAGTCGATGTTGTGTTCGATCAACGGCTGAACCGTGCCAATCGCAGCACGCCGCAGTGCAAACGGATCTTTGGTGCCGGTGGGAGCCAGCCCTGCGGCGAACAAACCAACAAGTGAATCGATACGGTCAGTCAGCGCCAGGGCCAGGCCAGTTTTTGTCTGCGGGATGGATTTGTAATGTTCACCAATCGCGTCTGCGATGCCAGCAGCTTCGCCGGAGCGCAAAGCATATTCGCGCCCGATGATGCCCTGCAGAGAGGTCATTTCAGTCACCATCTGGGTGGTCAGGTCGGCTTTGGCAAGAAAGGCTGCGCGGCGGGCAAAGGCAGCTTCGTCTGCTCCGAGGCCAAGAATAGGGATCAGGTCTTCGACGAACTTGAGCATGCGTTCAGATTTATCCAGCATGGAGCCCAACTCGGTCTGGAAGATGAGCGTACTGAGTTGCGGACGATATTTTTCCAATGGCTTCTTGAGGTCTTCACGGACGAAGAAATCTGCATCTGCGAAGCGTGCATTCAACACGTGTTCGTTACCTTCGCGGACGATATCGAGGTGCTGGTCATCGCCGTTGCGGATGGCGATGAAGTGGGGGAGTAGGGGCGGTGCACCCTCACCCCTAGCCCCTCTCCCTGAGGGAGAGGGAGATTCAACCGGGAAGTAACGCTGGTGCTTTTTCATGACGGAGATAAGCACCTCACGAGGTAATTCCAAAAACTCTTTATTGAAGCTACCCAGCACAGCAGTCGGTTTTTCGACCAGATGGGCAACTTCCGCTAGCAGGTCATCATTGATTATGGCCTCGCCTTTTACAGAAGCAGCTGCTCCTTTAACTTGCTCCATAATAAGGGTTTTTCGCTCTTCGCCATCCAGGAGGATACCCGCCTTTTTGATGGCGCTGAAGTATTTATCTGCAACTTTGATCTCGATTTCAGGGGAATCGTAGGGACGCAGGCCGCGGGTGATATTCCCCGCCACTACACCCGCATATTCAAATGGAATCACGCTCTCGCCCAGCAGGGAGACCAGCCAACGAATGGGCCGCGAAAAAGCTACATCTGAATCATTCCAGCGCATGGATTTTTTGAAATTGATTCCGGCCAGCAGTTCAGGCAGGGTTTCGGACAGCACTTCAGGAGCTGGGCGTCCTTTTTGTTTGACAACGGCCACTACATATTCCCCTCCGTCGATCTCGCGGGTTTCGAGCGCAGAAACGTCCACGCCTTTGCCACGGGCAAAGCCTTCCGCAGCTTTGGTGGGTTTTCCGTCTGCATCGAAAGCGCGTTCGGCAGGGGGACCTTTGGCCAGCTCTTCCAGGTCCGGCTGGCTTGGGCTGAGCTTTTCTACATAAATGGCAGCCCGCCGGGGGGTGGCTTCGACGCTCACAGGACCATGCTCCAACTTTAGTTCATCCAACCAAGTCGGTACGCGCTCACGCAATTGAGTCAGGATTGCTTCCACATCCGAAGGTGGCATCTCTTCGACACCGATTTCAAGCAGAAAGTCAGCTGCCTTGCCAGGCGAGGCTGGAACAGCTGGTAGGGAAACAGTTTTTTCAGCCGTCTCCTTTAGCAACGGGTACTCCAGATCTTTGCGCTGCTCCAGATAGGCCTCCGCCACGCGCCGGGCCAGCCCACGCATACGGCGGAAGTAACCCTGGCGCTCGGTAACGCCAATGGCGCCGCGTGTGTCGAGGATGTTGAAGGTATGTGAGCATTTGAGCACGTAATCGTGCGCCGGGACGATCAAGCCGTTTTCGAGGCAGGCCTGGGCTTCGGTTTCGAAGCATTCGAAGACCTCGCGCATGGAATCGACGTCCGCGATCTCAAAATAGTATTTACTGTGCTCAAATTCTTCGTGGCGGCGTACTTCACCGTATGAAACTCCAGGGGCCCAGGCCTCCTCCCAGATGGCATCCGCGTTATTGAGTGCGATCAGGATGCGCTCCAAACCATAGGTGATCTCAACCGAGACCGGGTCGAGGGTTGTGCCGCCCACCTGCTGGAAGTAGGTGAACTGGGTGATCTCCTGGCCGTCGAGCCAGACCTCCCAGCCCAGGCCCCAGGCTGAGATAGCGGGCTGCTCCCAATTGTCCTCCACAAAGCGGATGTCGTGCTGGCGCGGATCAATGCCCAGAGCTTTGAGCGAGTCGAGATAAATTTCCTGTGGATCGCTCGGATCAGGTTTTAGAATGACCTGGAACTGGGTGTGCTGCTGAAAGCGGTTAGGGTTTTCGCCGTAGCGCCCATCGTCGGGGCGCACGGAGGGCTCCACGTAGGCGACGTTCCACGGCTCAGGGCCGAGTACGCGTAGGAAGGTGGCCGGGTTCATCGTCCCGGCGCCGACCTGGGTGTAGTAAGGCTGCCAGAGCACGGCGCCGCGCTCGGCCCAGTAATTTTGCAGTTTGAGGATGATGGATTGGAAAGTGGCTTTTTGGGTCATGGGAATAGGTTACTCGGGAACCTGGATTTGATGATAGCGGAAGGGATTATACCGCACACAGAAATATTCAAGAAAATATAAATCAATCATCATGAGTTTTCTAATATACAAATCCCCACAGCTATCTATTAGAAATTATAAATTTAGTCTGGCAACGTTGTCACTTGAGTTGGTGTTGAATTAATGTTCAATTGGTCAGCAGCGGATGTTTGAGTTTCTGCTGCTTGTGTAAGTAGTGCTTCTACAGTTGCTGTTCGAGGATCACTTGTTGGTGTGACAGGTAACGAAGAAAGTGCACGGGCACAGCGGAAACCTACATCCCAAGTACCACCACTTGCCAACAAGCGTGTCCGACGAGTTACAGTTATAGAATCATTCTGGCTGAAAAAACCACCTCCGCGTAGAATCTTATAAGTTATTGTATCTGACCGATTTCCCCAATCAAATTGAAAAAACTGGGGAGTCAATTGAATGGGATTATTCGATACTTCATCTGAGTAGGGTGCGTAATAGTCAGCCACCCATTCCTTTACGTTTCCAGCCATATCATAAAGGCCATATGGGCTTTTGCCATTCTCATAACTGCCAACAGCGATGGTGTCTCCAATGCTATTATGGTAATTCGCAAATGACTGATCCACCTCTTCGCCCCACGGGTATATAAATCTACTTGTGCCACGAGCAGCTTTCTCCCAGTGCGCTTCAGTGGGTAGCCCTGCGTCACGCCACTCACAAAAGGTATTTGCCTCGTTCCAATTGATATATAAAACAGGGTAGTCATCAAACTCGGGTGTTCCAAAGTAATTGGAGCGGCTAGCAGATCCAGTCACCACGCTTTGTGGATCGCACACTTCCGCATCAACGCAAGCTTTGTATAGTGCATTGGTGACTTCGTATTTATCAATGTAATAAGCATCAAGGTAAACTTGATGGGGAGGCTTTTCATTATCATTGCGAATGTCACTTCCCATCGTGAATCCCCCGGCAGGGATAAGTACCATTTCAACGCCAAAGTCATCGGTGATTTCGGTGGGTAAAGGAGCTGTAGAAGGCGTATATGGTTCTGTTAGCGTTAAACTCGGTACAACAGTAGAAGTTGTCGTTTCTGATTCTATTGTCAATGGTGAAGGTGAGGCTATCGCAAATGTGGGTGTTGCAGTTTGTGTTGATTCAGGTTCAAGCCATTTTTCAATCAAAGGCGAGCCAAGAATTCCAGCGATAACGGTTGCAACAGCGCCGATGATCGCAACAATATATTCAGTTTTGATTGGTTTGCGTTTTTTCTTTTTAGTAGAAGCGGCTAGTGCATAGTTAAGATAAATCTTGTCAAAACAGAGAAATGTGTCATACTGCA
>CAZCPP010000225.1:0-6755 GCA_964500655.1 uncultured Anaerolineaceae bacterium
CATACACCTATCTTAATCGCTTTCAATCGAAAATGCGTAACTACAGTTAATAAATTATTATAATAACCGTTTAGAGGAATCCAAGAGCCTTGAGGGCAGCTTGAGCAGCCATTTGGGCTGCAGCTTGCTTGCTTGAACCAGCTCCTTTTCCATAAACCTTGCCATTGATTTGGGTTTCAACAGTAAAGATTTTTGCATGGTCCGGGCCAGTAGTTTCAATGGTCACATACTGAGGTGTCCCAAGTTTATTAGACTGTGCCCATTCCTGCAACGAGCTTTTAGAATCGTAAATATCGTCAGGACCAATAATATTGGCACTGAAAGTAGCGAGTAGTGGTTCGACAAACTTTTCTACTTGCGAGATTCCCGCTTCCAAGTACAATGCACCGATAAGGGATTCGAAGGTGGCACACAACAGGTTATCGCGGCTGCGACCACCTGAGGACAGTTCACCTCGCCCCAAACGGAGAGAAGATCCAAGATCCAGGTGACGCGCGAACCCGGCCAATGCATCGGTGCGAACGAGTGCTGAGCGCATACGGGTCAGGTCGCCTTCCTCCATCTCAGGGAAATGATTGTACACCCAGGCACCAACGATAAAATCCAGCACCGCATCGCCCAAAAATTCCAAGCGTTCGTTATCTTCAAGAGCATTCTGATTTTCATTCACATAAGAACGATGCGTTAAGGCACGAACCAGTAAGTGCAAGTTTGTAAATTGCAAACCCAGCCGTTCTGCCAGTTGGGAAGCTGATTCAATCTCAGCCTTTGAATCTAATTGTGTTGACAAGGGATCCTCCCCGGAACTCAGGGAGCGCTAACATCCCACAACATTCAGAAGTGGGACCGTTTGCGGTCCATCAGTTCCCTAATCAAGTATATTTCCCGATTGTAATGCCTAATAAGTAAAATGGCAACTTTTTGATTATCTGGACTATTATCTGTTAGAATCGGCTCAATTTGATCCGGGAGGGTTCCCCGATGAGTGACACAATCAGTAATGAGACGCGTTTTTTGCACGCGGTTGAGTTTGGACTTGGGGCCTGGCAATGGGGAGACCGCCTAATTTGGCAATATGGCCAAACGCATAACGATGATGATGTTCAGGATGCCTTTCAAGTATCTATCGATGCGGGTATCCGTTTTATTGACACAGCAGAAGTTTATGGTAGCGGACGTTCTGAGCGCCTGCTCGGACAATTCCTGAAAAAAACAGACCAACCGATTCTTATCGCAACCAAATATTTCCCATTCCCATGGCGATTCACAAAGGGGTCTTTACTGCGAGCACTACGTCATAGTCTGGAACGAATTGGAATTGAGTCCATCGACTTGTATCAGATTCATCAACCTTTTTCACTTATTTCAATTGAATCCTTGATGAATGCAATGGCAGAAGCTGTAGCCCAAGGCCTGACACGTACCGTTGGTGTTTCGAATTACAACCAAACTCAAATGCTACGTGCATATTCTGAACTCGCACGTAAAAATATTCCACTGGCAGCCAATCAGGTTACCTATAGTTTACTCGGCCGGGGTATCGAATACGATGGCCTATTGGCGCGTTGCAAAGAATTAGGGGTGCGGGTAATCGCATACAGCCCCATTGAGAAGGGTTTATTGACTGGCAAATACTCAACGGAAAATCCGCCTCCTGGCGTGCGTGGCCAACGTTATGCCAGCCTACTCCCCAAAATAGGCCCTTTACTCAAGCTAATGACCGAAATCGGGCAGGAACACGGCGGCAAGTCCAAGGCACAGGTGGCACTGAACTGGTGTATCTGTAAAGGGACTATGCCCATTCCAGGTGCAAAAAATTCTGAACAAGCACTAGAAAATGCTGGAGCTTTGGGTTGGAATTTAACTGAGGAAGAAGTAGAAAAACTGGACGAAGCCAGTGATTCTGTGCTTAAATAGATTTTTAGATTGTGCTATAATACGCCAACTTATGATTCACAACTATAGCTTTGCCAACAACAATAATAATGATAATCGCCGACCACCCGTTGGGCGAAGCTTTGTTGATTAACAAAAAGCCTTCGAGAAACCAATCGCCCAACGCAACAGCGAAGGGCGATTTATTTTTGTAAACATATCATGATCTTTTGCATTGTATACAACATTGTTAAGGAGGTGAGTTATGTACAAAACACATAACTGTGGTGAACTAAGAGTTACTCACGTCGGTCAGACAATCACATTGGCTGGCTGGGTACATCGTCGCCGCGACCACGGTGGGGTGGCTTTCATTGATCTGCGTGATCGCTTTGGACTTATTCAAGTAATTTTTAATCCCGATCTTCCCAAAGAGACACTAGACCTAGTAGCAGAAGTGCGCTCGGAATGGGTACTTCAGATCACTGGTCTTGTTCAGAAAAGACCGGAAGGCATGATCAATCCAAAGATGCTAACTGGCGAGATCGAAGTAGTTGCAAAAGAAATCAAGGCCTTGAATCCTGCCAAGGCACTACCCTACGTTCTAAACGACGATGAAAAGCTCCCGGAAGAGAATATGCGTCTAAAATATCGCTATCTCGATCTGCGCCGTGAGAAGATGCGCTACAATCTGGAGTTGCGTCATAAAGTAATTAAGTTCATCCGTGATTACCTTGACAGTCAGAGCTTCCTAGAGGTTGAGACACCCATACTTTTTAAGACCACGCCTGAAGGTGCGCGTGATTATCTTGTGCCCTCACGCGTACATCCGGGCGAATTCTACGCGCTGCCCCAGTCTCCGCAACAGCTCAAGCAGATGCTGATGGTGGCGGGCGTGGAACGCTATTTTCAGATCGCACGCTGTTTCCGTGATGAAGACCAACGCGGCGATCGACAACCCGAATTCACGCAACTTGACTTGGAAATGTCCTTCGTAGAGCGCGAAGATGTGATGGACCTTACCGAAGATTTGTTCACCAAGTTGGTCGCTGAAGTGGTACCTCAGAAAAAATTATTAGAGTCTCCTTGGCCACGTCTGACTTATCAAGAAGCTATGGAACGTTTCGGCAAGGATAATCCTGATATACGCTTCGGTCTGGAGCTGGTAAATGTTACCGATTTAGCTGCTGGATCTGGCTTCGGCGTGTTTGAAAACGTCCTCAAAGCTGGAGGGGGGGTTCGTGGAATCAATGCCAAAGGATTAGGCGATTACACACGCAAACAGATCGAAGAGCTGACACTTTACGTCCAGGACGTAGGTGCCAAAGGGCTAGCATATATCGCCTTGACCAGTGAAGGTGAATTGAGATCCTCGTTCGCAAAGTACCTGTCGGCTGAACGGAGGCAAGATATTCTCGAGAAAATGGAAGCGGAAAAAGGCGATCTTCTACTATTTGTAGCTGATAAGACCGCAACTGTGTTTGAATCACTGGGGCGATTGCGCGTTTTGCTGGGAGAGCGTCTTGGATTGCTTGACAAGGACGTGATTGGTTTCTGTTGGGTGGTCGATTTCCCATTCGTGATGTGGAATGAGGAAGAAAAACGTTGGGATCCAAGCCATCATTTGTTTACTAAACCATTACCGAAAGACATACCCTTGATCGATTCAGAACCGGAAAAGGCCCGTGGCACTCAATATGATTTAGTGCTGAACAATTATGAAGTAGGAGGCGGCTCAATCAGGATTCATGATCGAACCTTGCAAGAGAAGGTTTTCAAGCTGATCGGCCTTGACCCTGATGTTGCCCAGGAACGTTTTGGCCACATGTTGGAGGCCTTTGAGTACGGTACCCCCCCACACGGCGGTATTGCGCCCGGGATCGACCGCATTGTGATGTTGCTGGCCGACGAACCGAATATTCGCGAAGTTATTGCGTTCCCAAAAAATCAAGCCGCCAAGGATGTGATGGCAGAGGCGCCTTCAGTTGTGGAAGAGCAACAATTAAATGAATTACACATTAAAATTACAGAGTAACAAGTTGAGGCTAAGCCAGTTTTGCCACTACGTTTGGAGAAAAAATGCCAGAAATTATCAGCGTAAATGATATTGCCAAGTATGATGGTCAAGAAATAACGATACAAGGCTGGGTCTATAACCGTACCGATAAAGGCAAGTTAATCTTTTTACTTATACGCGACGGTAGTGGATTTGCACAGTGCGTAGTCTTCAAAGGCGATCTGGATGAAGAGGTGTTCGACAAACTTGTGCGCCTGCCCCAAGAATCATCAGTGATCATTACAGGCCCAGTACGCGCGGATGAGCGCGCACCTGGTGTCCCTGGCGGGTACGAGATCGGTGTCAAGCAAGTCGAGATTGTTCAAGAAGCTGGTGATGATTACCCCATGTCTCTCAAAGAGCACGGTGTAGATTTCACACTTGATAATCGCCATTTCTGGATCCGTATGCCCAGCCAGTGGGCCATTCTACGGATCCGTGCAACCGTTATGGCCGCTGTGCGTGAGTGGCTGGACACGAACGGCTTCATCGCTATGGATACACCCATCCTGACACCTGCTGCTGCCGAAGGTACGACCACTTTATTTGAAACTGAATATTTCGATGAAGGCAAGGCTTATCTGGCACAAACTGGCCAATTATATAACGAAGCAAATATTTTCGCCTTTGGAAAAGTATATTGCTTTGGGCCAACCTTCCGGGCAGAGAAATCCAAGACCCGTCGTCACCTGACAGAATTCTGGATGCTGGAACCCGAGATCGCCTTCTGCGACCTAGATCAGTTGATGGAAGTCGAAGAGCAAATGATTGTGCACATCGTTCAGCGTGTGTTGAACGACCGCAGGGCTGAATTAGAGTCACTAGGGCGAGATATTGAAAGGCTAGAGAAAATCAAAGCCCCTTTCCCAAGAATTTCCTATGATGAGGCTGCGAAAATGTTGGCCGAAATTCGTGAGAAAGAAACTGATCCCGAGAAGAAAGAGTTATTGAACTTTGAATGGGGCATGGATTTTGGTTCACCACACGAGACCGAACTGACCGCACGCTTCGACCAACCTGTCTTCGTTTTTGGATATCCAACTGAAGTGAAGGCTTTTTACATGGAACCCTGGCCTGACAGGCCAGAAGTTTGCAAGTCTGTTGATTTGCTTGCCCCTGAAGGTTATGGTGAAATTTGTGGGGGCTCGGAACGCATTTCAGATCCAGACTTGCTGCTGAAACGAATTCGCGACCACGGTTTACCTGAAGAAGCATTTAAATGGTATCTTGAATTGCGTAGATATGGTTCCGTAACACATTCGGGTTTTGGCATGGGTGTAGAGCGAGTGATCTCATGGATTTGTAGAATAGAGCATATTCGCGAGGCGATTCCGTTCCCCCGGACAATCAAAAGAGTGTACCCGTAACATAATTTCGGCGGGTTTAACCCGCCGCTTATCTTTTATGGGATTTTCAACACCTGCCCTGGATGGATGATGTAGGGTGGTTCAATGCCGTTCAATTGGGCAATCAAACCATAAGTAGTTCCAAATTTGAGCGCAATAGCAGAAAGTGTATCGCCTGATTTAACGGTATAGGTTTTTTCCGTTGTGGGTGTCCCAAGATCTGGAGTTTCATTCGTTGGGCCAGTATTTGTGTCTGTTACTGCTATTTCTGGAATTTTCAGTACCATATTTGGTTGAACCAGTTGTGGGTTGGCTGAAACTAACTCGGACAGTGGCAAGCCAAACTGATCTGCGATGCTTTGCAGTGTATCGCCAACCTTGACCTTGTAGGTGGTAGCTCCCGGTGGCTGAGTGTTAGTAAACTCGTAGAGGGCATCAATTGTGCCATTGAACCAATCCAGGTCCACATCTGCATTTATTCCGTTGAGGGTGCCTGTTTCTGAATATTGCCAAAAAGTCCATTTTAACCATCCCTTGGGAAGAAGTGGCTGGTTTACTCCATAATTGGCAATCCACAAAACATAATCTTTTGTCCAAGTTGGTGGTCCCCCACCAGGCACGGAGAAGTTGTATTTCAAAAATCCCGGGCTGGAATAAATCATTGGTCGCTTCCCAAGGGCTTGCTCTACACGGTCAAGCCAGGTTTTTGCCTTTACAATAATTTTGTTGTTGGGTTGATTATCAGTTACTTCCAGGTCTAAAACAGGTGGCAATTCACCACTATCATTCAGTTGTTGCACAGCCTGAACAAAATGGTTCGCCTGCTTGATTGGACTCATATTGGGATGAAAAAAATGATATGCACCCCGCAAGATACCAACCACCTTGGCGCCTAGCCAATTATCATTGAGAGTTGGGTCTTCGTAGCCTTCACCTTCTGTCGCCTTGGTAAACATAAAGCGAATACCCCCACCGCGAACTTTTTTCCAATCTATTCCACCTTCCCAAAACGACACATCGATACCCGGTATGTAAGCCATCTTATTCCTCCTTCTTGAATAGTTTGGGGAGAGGCTTACAGAGTAGCATAAGTCAATAACAAATTCAATCCCTGGGGCTCCCGTTTCATAGAATTCTCAATTAACGTAGTTGTCGTTAATATTTCCCTATCCACTCGATTTGGTTTATGGTATAAGAAAGTTAGCCCTGCTATGTACGTGATGTTGCGCACACGGTTTTGAGCCAACACCCTGATAATGGGCTCTGATCTTCAAGAAATAACGCGATAGGCTTGAGCCAAGGCGACGTTTCTGAGTAAGGGCCCGCCTGCGAAAGCAGGTTCAAAACTTTGCAACACACGGCATTGGCGGGGTTCCCTTTTATTCAAAAGTAGACTTGACAGAGCATCTGTTAGGTCTACTTTTCTTAGGGCAATCGCATCTTAATGAGCAGAGAGCACTTTGAGTAAATAATCTTCA
>CAZCPP010000226.1:0-6753 GCA_964500655.1 uncultured Anaerolineaceae bacterium
TCAGCGTACCCCCATATATGGCCTCTCCACGCGAAATCCCAAAGAAGGATAATTATTTGCAACCATATCTTATTTATTGCGTAAGTCTCAGTAGCTAATAAATTAAGGAGTTCATTATGAGCGAAAATGCATATTCCCCCTACAACGATAGTCCCGGCTTGTTTAAAACCATCGCCGTTTTGACATTGATTAATGGTATTGTCAACATCTTTTGGGGTTTGATAGCTACTGCGGTAGTTGTACCCACCATTGTATTGGCTTGCCTGGCAGTATTTACAATTCTTCCCACTATTCTGGGTATTTTTGAAATCATATATGCCCTCAAATTACTGAATAATCCACCTCAGCCAGTTCAACCGTCAACCTCAATAGCCATCCTCGAAATATTGTGCGTTCTGACCGGTAATGTTTTCTCGATGATCGTTGGTATTCTATCGCTGGTCTTCTATAACGATCCGCAGGTAAAGGAATATTTTTCTAATTTGAATGGCATTCCATATCCAGTGGCACCAAAAGCCCCTGCGCCTCCTTCTCCTCCAAAACCAGTATCACCTCCCAAAATCGATGCAATTCCCGAACCGCCTGCGGCGCCAAAACCAAAGAAACCTGGAACACGTAAAGTAGCCTCGGAGAAAACAGGTTCAAAGTCAAAAACTGAAACAAAAACACCAAAAGCTCCTCCGAAGCCAAAACACAAGCCAAAAACAGGAAGTTCTTCCTCTTGACTTCTGGCCTTGTCCCCCGTAGAATGAAATTGTACAATTAAACGGGGAACAGGGAAGAGATCCCGGAACTAAACGGGACACCGAAGGTGCAAGTCTGGAAATAAGGCGAAGCCAGGCGAAACTCTCAGGTAAAAGGACCCTGTTTCTGAGCCCTCTGGAAAGTCCTTATTGGACACCGACGGTGCAAATCCCATAAACGGGATGAATCTCTCAGGTTCACGACAGAGGACGCACGATGATTTTCACGTGCGTCCTTTTTTGTTCGCAAAATCTATTTTCTGCCAGGAGACAAAAATGAATGCCCCTTCTAATCTAAAGTATACAAAATCTGACGAGTGGTTTGATCCGAACAATGGGGGGATGGGACTGAGTGATTACGCCCAGGACCAACTCTCTGACATCGTCTTTGTCGAGATGTTAGTCGAAGTCGGCGAAACAGTGGAAGCTGGAACTCCAATCGCTTCGGTTGAATCGGTTAAAGCTTCCGCAGAGACCTACGCTTCCGCAGCCGGCAAAGTTTCAGAAGTCAACGAAGCATTGGCGGATGCTCCTGAAACACTGAACAGCGATCCCTACGGCGAAGGCTGGATGATCAAGGTTGAGGGGGGGAAACCCGGCGATGTAATGGATGCTACCGCCTACGAGAAGTATTGCGAAGAACGCGAGCACTAATTAGCTATCCGTATGTAGCGGTCAGCTCCTATCGATTGTGGAAAGCTGACTGCTGAGGAGTTTTTATGACCTACATTCCAATTTCCCCCACTGAACGGGATGCGATGTTAAAAACCATTGGGGTCAAGAAGCTTGAAGACCTTTTCGACGCTGTTCCCGCAAAACATCGCTTTCCAAAACTTAACCTTCCGCCCGCAATCACCGAAATGGAAGCTGCGGTTGAACTTAGCGAACTGGCTCAAGCCAATGAATCAACAGGCGAGTTAGTTTCTTTCCTCGGCGCGGGCATGTACAACCACTATATTCCCTCCGTGGTTGATCACATCCTGCGGCGTGGCGAATTCTACACCGCGTATACACCCTATCAACCGGAAATCTCGCAAGGTACTTTGCAGGCTATCTTCGAATACCAGAGCCTGATGTCCGTGCTGACTGGTATGGATGTTTCGAACGCATCCCACTACGATGGCGCGACTGCTGCTGCCGAATCCATCAATCTGGCCTGGGCTGTCTTCCGTGGCAAGCGTACCAAAGTTGTCATCTCCCCGACTGTCCATCCACAATACCGCGAAGTTATCCGCACCTACACACAAGGCATGGACCTGGAACTGGCTGGAGACAACGCGGAAGCAGACCTGGAGACCGGTCCTGAAGCGCTGACAGATTTGATTGATGATAACACCATGCTCGTCATCGTCCAGTATCCCGATTTCTTCGGTCGCATCTATGATTACTCCAAACTGATCGAAGCTGCCCACGAAAAGGGGGCATTGGTTTGTGTTGTAGCCAATCCAACTGCGCTGGCGCTGTTCAAAACCCCCGGCGAGATGGATGCGGATATCGTGGTCGGCGAAGGTCAACCGCTCGGTATCCCCATGTGGTATGGCGGCCCCTCACTGGGTTTCTTCACGACCCGCAAGAAATACGTCCACAAGATGGCTGGCCGTCTAGTTGGTGAGACAGTTGACGACCGTGGTCAGAAAGCCTATGTGCTAACCCTGACCGCTCGTGAACAACATATCAAACGCGAACGCGCTACCTCGAATATCTGCACCAACCAAGGATTGCTGGCTTTGGCTTCGGCAGTATATCTTTCACTGGTTGGCAAGAATGGCTTTCGTCAGGTGGCTGAGTCGTGCTATCACAAAGCCCACTACGCTGCTGAGCAGTTGAGTAAATTGCCTGACATGGGTTTATGTTTCTCCGAACCATATTTCCACGAGTTCGCGCTTTGTGTTGGCCGCCCGGTGGAAGAAGTCAATCAGCATTTGCTGGACCATGGCATCATCGGTGGTTATGACCTTGGTAAAGATTACCCGGCCTTGAAAGATCACATGCTTGTTGCAGTAACTGAGATGAATAGCAAAGAAGAAATTGACGCGTTCGTCCAAATACTCGCGGAGGTGAGCAATGACTGATTTTGTTTTTGAAGGTGAACCCAAAGTGGTAGAACCGACCATCTTTGACTTGTCCTCTCCCGGACGCACTGGCGTCTCTTTCCCTGAACCAGACGTGCCTCGCACCGAATTACCCGACTCTATACTGCGAGATGATCTTCCCTTACCCGAGCTTGCTGAAGTGGATGTTGTCCGGCACTACATGCGCTTGAGCAAATTTAATTACAGCGTGGACGACGGCTACTACCCGCTTGGCTCGTGCACGATGAAGTACAACCCCAAGATCAACGAAGATACTTGCCGCCTGCCCGGATTTTTAAACACGCATCCACTGCAACCCATCGAAACCGTGCAAGGCAACCTGGCCTTGATGTACACGCTACAGGAATGGCTGAAAGAGATCAGCGGCTTTGACGCTGTGACACTCCAGCCCGCTGCTGGTGCGCACGGTGAATTCACCGGTGTGCTAATCATGCGCGCTTATCATAAATCGCGCGAAGATGACAAACGCATCAAGATGCTCATCCCAGATTCTGCGCATGGAACCAATCCTGCCTCCGCAAACATGATGGGGTTAAAAACAGTGCAAATCCCCTCTGACAAGCGCGGTAACGTGGATATTAAAGCCCTGAAAGCCGAATGTGATGACACTGTACTTGGGTTAATGTTGACAAATCCGAATACCCTCGGTTTGTTCGACGAGAATGTGGAAGAAGTCGCCAAGATCGTACACGATTGTGGTGGTCTGGTATACGGTGATGGCGCCAACTTGAATGCCTTACTCGGCATTGCCCGCCCGGGCGACCATGGTATCGATGTAATGCACTTCAACCTGCACAAGACCTTCGGCGTCCCACACGGCGGCGGTGGACCCGGTTCTGGCCCAGTCGGTGTGACTGCACACCTAGCAGATTTCCTGCCTGCGCCGTTGGTTGATATTATCGAAGACGGCGACGAAGAGTTGGCCCCATTGTTTGGCTTTGTAACCCCCGAAAAGTCAATCGGCCGTATGAAGGCTTTCCATGGTCACTTTGGTGGTGGTCTGGTTCGTGCTTTCACCTATATCGCCATGCATGGACCCGACGGTTTGCGTCAGGTTTCGGAATATGCAGTCTTGAACGCCAATTATTTGCTGGCTCGACTGCGTGATACCTATAAAGTTCCCTACGACCGCATCTGCATGCACGAATTCGTAGCAGAAGGCCGCTTTGAAGGTGTGGACGTTCACGCTTTGGATATTTCCAAGCGCTTGATGGACTACGGCTTCCACCCACCGACAAATTACTTCCCGCTGATCGTGCCCGAAGCCTTGATGATCGAACCCACAGAAACTGAGAACAAAGACACCCTCGATGCCTTCGCCGATACGATGATCAAGATCGCCGAGGAAGCCAACTCCGATCCTGATCTGCTTCACAATGCACCGATCAACACCAAATTTGGCCGCATGGACGAGGTTAAAGCTGCCCGAGAATTGGTGCTTTGCTGCTGGTTGCCAGAGGACTATGAATCGTAGCCCTACATAATTCTAGAGTCATAAAAGGCTGGGAGATAAATCCCAGCCTTTTTAGTTGTCAGTGTAGTTATTTATTCTTCAATTTCCCAAAGAACCGCCTCTGTAATGCGACAACGCGTACCATAATCAGCGTTGGTACCCGAAACAACTGTATATGCCAAATCACCTTTACCGGTCAGGAAATCCGAATCCAGAGTGTAACTACCCTTGAAGTTATTATCAACCAAAACATAGGCCTTCAATTCATTGACAATTAAAACCACATCAGCATCTGCTGGATTACCCATACCCCCGTGTGGGCTACCACTAGTTGTGCCAAAACGGGTGCCCTGTTGTGCGGAATCATCCCAAGAAATCAACCAAACATATTCTTTATCTACAAAAAAATAGTAACCATCTTCCCCATTTTTGTGAAAGGCCCATCCACACCCAGCTGGGTCAGGATGACGAATTGCACTTTGCCATTCAAAATGGGTGGTAACCATGAAGTTCTTTGGTCTGTGCCCTGTTCCTTTTGAAAAATCGTAATTTATCTTTGCATGATCTTTTGAGAAATCATCTAGCGGAACGTATTCTCCCTTGGTAGATGATAAATAACCCGAATTATTACTTTCCTGTCCGATTTTTTAGCCCACTGAAAAAGATTGCTGTCTTTCATCGGGTTGTTACTTATTTTTATAAACATGATAATTAGTTTAGTATTTCTCTTTAGTTATCTATCAAACACGGACCCCCTGTTACACATCGGATTGATCATTGCCATTTTTGGTTTGATGTTAGCCCGGGCTCTTTAAGATACACCAGTATCTCATACAAAAAACGTCTCTGGGTTTCAATCCAGAGACGTTTTTCTTTACCAGCGATCTCTAATGATGGTGATCATCGTCATGGTGATCCTCTTCCTGATCATCGTCATGGTGATCATCCGTACCACAGCCGCCTTCCATAAATGGCATATATTCCATCTCATTATAGTAAATCGGACCACAGCCATACACCCACAGTTCCAGCGATTGAACTGATCCGGAATATCTTTTGTCTACCATAACACTGCAGTGCAGTTTACCGTGATATCCAAGGTATGCACAATTATCATTTTCGTATTCTTCACCCACATTGACAATATAATGCCATTCGCCAGGCAATGAGCTCTCCAACCCCGGCACAGCACCTGGAAATTTGAAGGTAATTGGCAGCGGTTCACATCCATTCCATTCCGGCCAGGCAACATCAATTTCCATCCAGTCGAAGACAGAGCAATCAATTCCGGCATCATTACCGCCACCAGCAACCTGTTCTGGGATTTCAACGTCATCTCCACACATATCGATGATTCCCACATTTTCTTCCTCGTCCATAATATAGCCGAAGGCCAAGGCAAGAGCCTGCACAGAGTGCCCATATCCTTCCGGGAGATCAATTTCGCAGGTCAGGCGATTTGGATTTCTCGGATCCTTACCCCTACACTGTTCTGTTGAGTAATCACCAATGACTAAGACATACCCGCTTGTTTCGGTCGGAAAATCCTCACCGGCTTCTTCAGAGAGGTCAAACTCAACCTTTAACGGTTTCCCAGCTTCCCAGGGCTCCGAGACGATTGGTGGGGAGACTGTCCCTTCATAGGGCTCCATCCCAGTCTCGTTCATAGGCATACAGTACTGTTTTTTCGTACTGCTAGAGGTCTGGCCATGATCGTCTGATGATCCACTCTGACTTTTGTCCTTATCGTGATCATCCTTGTCTTTATCGCTTTTCTTACTGCTCCCGCTGCTTTTCTGTTCAGAAACCTGGCCCCAGAATGAAGTTACAACTTTATTATCCTTAGTAACCGCGACCTGTACATTAGTTTTTGAATAACGCGGCGAGCGCCCCATAAATGAACAGGTCAACACACCGCTAGTTACCTCGCAGGTATCATCAGAAAACCCCGTTAAATTCTGGCCAGAGATCTTCATCTGATAATTGCCACTTTGGAAGGTCTTGTCTGGATGGGTCATAGTCATTTGCCATCTAAACTCATTCCCATCCGGATCCAGAAAACCAACCGAGATAACATTATTATCACCCGATCCCTGAGAAGGGAACTGAAAATCTGCCAGCGATATAGGGCTATCCAATTTGGGACCTGAATTACCGGTACCTTCGCGAATTACATCCGCGATGAGATCACTCATCTCCGAATCTTCTGATACCGTATCTGCTTCCGAATCTTCTGATACCGTTTCTGCTATCGTATTTGTTGGTTCCACAGGTGTCAATAACCACCAAACAAAAATCCCCACACCTGCCACTACAAAGGCAACTGTAAACCCTAATCCACAACCAACTGCCCATTTTGGAATACTAAAACTATCTGACTTGCCCATCGAACCTCCTAAAAATACACATATTTTTGTAACTATTCAGCCGTAACAAAGCTCAAATGAGCCGTTATTAGAAATCA
>CAZCPP010000227.1:0-6748 GCA_964500655.1 uncultured Anaerolineaceae bacterium
CATACAGAGCTATCGACTTCCAGTCGATAGTAGTTTACTAGTAAATCGCCATCAAACTCCCATAAGAACTCCAAGCATTCATCGCAGACAGTTGGGCCAGCAATATCACCAACTAACAGGGGAAATTGCTTCCGATATAAGGCGCACTCAATTTCCCTCAAAGTCATACCCACCATATTATCTGCCTCCAATGATCTAGCGTTTGGACACAATCCAACCTGCAACAAGAATGATCCCGATAAGCAGGTGTGCCGTTACAAAATAGAACAGAAATGATTCCAATTCACTGGGATTATTCAACACCATTCGCGCGATCTTATTGCCTTCACCCGGCGTATTTGCACTCCTTTTTCCCATTGCTGAAACGGATATGCATACCGCGCCTAATTCCAAGATGACGATCGCAGGTATCCATGCTTTCAACCTTCTCAGCTTCATCATTATATAGTTTGAAGGTTATCCCAGAATTGGTGCAATCATTCCAGCCACGGCCTGGTATACCGGCGACTCATCGCCCAGATCCACCAGCGGCTTGCCGGAAAATTCAAAGGCGGCAAGATTATCATCTGCCGGAATAATACCCAATAGTTGGACATTCAGTCCATCCACAACCTTTTTCAATTCGGGATGCAACTCTCCATTGGGAACCCGGTTGACGATCAAGTAGGCGTTCTCGATGTTGATCTCGAGTTCTTTTTGCATATTGGCAATACGCTGAGCGGCTACCAGTCCACGTTGGGTGGCGTCACTGACGATCAACAAGTGTTGCACATCACGAGTCGTGCGGCGGCTGAGATGCTCCATCCCGGCTTCGTTGTCGATCACCACATACGGATAGTGCTTGCTCATGCCATCGATCACATCTCGCAGATTGTGGTTGACTGCACAATAGCAGCCCTGCCCCTCTCCGCGGCCCATAGCAATCAGGTCGAAGCGCGATCCTTCCGCCAGGGAGGAACGCACGTGGTAATCAAGATAATCGCGTTTATTCACGCCTCCAGGCAGGTTGCCCATTGCAGCGCCGCCCTGCACCAATGAATTCTTGACCTGGTGCAGCATGTCTTCGCGGATATCTCCGACCGTCCATTCCAGATCCAGACCGAGTACCATGTTTAAGTTCGCAGACGGGTCGGCGTCTATGGCCAAGATACTACCGGTTTGATTTTGAGCCAGATATTTGATCAGCATGCCAGCGGTGGTGGTTTTCCCCACACCGCCTTTACCTGCCAACGCAATTGTTGTTGTCATATGTCTAAAGTTCCTTTTTCATTTTTCTGGAGTACCAAGTTTTTCTACCATCGAGAGCGTCGATTCTTTGAGTTCCGGCACATGGTCGTAGACCGGGATGCCGAGTCTATCTGCTTCCTGGACCTTTAAATCAGCAGCCAGGAAGCCCAGCACGGGTAAGCTCGGCGTTTCGGTATTCAGGAATTCTTCTTCTTCCTCGTTCCGGATTTTGTTTCCAACCAAATAAAGGCGCTCTAGACCAATATCATTGGCTAGCTTCTTGATCTGAACGGCGGTACCCAGGCTGCGCCGGGTGGGCTCAACCACTACGATCATCGCATCCACAAAGTCAACCGTGGCACGCCCAAGATGCTCTACTCCAGCGTACATATCCAAAATGAGCACATCATCTTCCCGGAAGAGCAAATGAGTGAACAGTGTTTTTAAAATTGCTGCCTCGGGGCAGATACAACCCGAGCCACCCAACTCCACCGAACCTGATTCCAGCAAGCGCACGCCGCGATGGACCACGCTGAAGCGCTCGGGGATATCGTCTACACGTGGGTTGATCGTGAAAAATCCGCCCACCTGCCCTTTCTTGGCGCCGGTACGTTCGTAGATCAAATCGTCCATTTCGGCGATAGGATGTAATTTTTCACGCAGTTCATCGGGGAAACCCAGCGCTCCAGCCAGACAGGGGCTGGGATCGGCGTCCACAGCCAAAACGTCCCGGCCTTGATCCGCATAAACTTGCGCCAAAAGTGCAGAGAGAGTTGTTTTTCCTACCCCGCCTTTACCAGTAATAGCCAGCTTCATTTCTAATCCTTAATCATCTCCCATGGATAACATGGGCTCTTCCAATTTTTCAACCTGATAAGTATAGCCATCCTCCAGGGTTTGCTTACTCTCAAGATAATTCAACACATATTGACCGCAATTACTGCCCACCTTGTTCTCTTCCGCCTCACCGATGCTGACCATAGTTTGATAGCCCGCATCTGTCATACTTTGAGCAATTTCTTCAGCTGTCTCAGGGCGAAATGGATCAATGTGTGAAGACAATCCGTTTTGCACCGCATGACTGGTTGGGTTGACAGGTGTAATCTTAATAAAATAAAACTCGGGGTTAAAATAACGCGACAACACCTTGGGATCGGCTGGATTGCCATCCGCCAATGCAAAATTCAATGTGATCTTGCGATCCCCCTCGCGATAATAGCGTTCTCCATAAGCTGCCATTTCCTCAAAGGACCACTTGCGGACCGGGATCATGCGATCGCGTAACTCAATATCAGTGGTGTGAATCGAGAACTGAAATTGAAAGCGGCCATTTGAGTACAGTTGGTTTTTCACATCGATCAACCGCTCAAAAAATGCATCTGTACTATGCGGAGCGATGGTAGAGATCGAGGGCATCAAGCCCGATGCATTGTAGCGGTCTGGTAAGACTTCCAGTGCATCCAGCACGGCCAAATTGAAGGCTGGTTCACCCATGCGAGCAAATTGGATTTTAAATTTTCGTGAGGGAATGTTTCTGCCTGGAAACCATTCATCAACCATGTAATCGATCTGCGCCAAAATTTCTTCTGCCGATGGTTTGCCACGATAGTGCCCGCCCGCATCACATATCTGGCATTTGACCGGGCATCCGAACAAGGTTGAAACCATTAAAATCCAATGTTCTTCCCGGGGATAGGGTGGTTGGCAGGCTTCTACAAACTCGATCATGCGCTTATGGCCCATATCGGCCATATAGACGGTCGCAAGATCGGGATTACTTGTTATGGCAAAAATTTTCATAAAGATCCTTCCTCAATGGATTGAAAAATAAGCATCGCTGCCCGCAGGCCATCTCCGGCGGAAATTGCCGTTTGTCGCAGTAATCCGTTTTGGACATCTCCGGCGAAGTATATCCTGCCTTGTGTTATTAATTCTGATTCCTGTTCAAGTAGCGAATCAGATACGAAGTCTAATTGTGGAACGCGGCCGATGGCAGAAAGCACGTAATCCGTTGTCAGGGATTCACCCGCTTCCAACTGGACCTTTAGCCTGCTTGCCGTTTTATCAAGCTCAATCGCCACAATGGGTGTGTTATCACGATACGTGATAGCTGCCTCGGTGGATGCACGGTTCCACAGCAATCTCAGGCATTTTACTTCCCTACCGTGATTGAGAATAGTGACAGAATTCCTGTTTTTTATCAGATTGAGGGCATAATCAAAGGCTGCATCCCCCGCGCCGATGATGACAAATTGCTTATTTTGTTCATTGAGCAGTGGAAACACTTCACTGTAAACCCGCTCCCGCGCATCTGAAGGGATGACAATCGGGATCGGTTTTGGTCGCGTGCCAGAAGCAACGACCAGGTAACGTGGAGAATATAAAGCGTTGAGAGTTTCGACATTGAAACGATCCCCTTCATAGCTCACCTTGGTAACAGTGTCGAAAATAACCCCCACCCCAATCCGTTCCATTTGCTTTTCGATCAATCTAATCAGCTTTGGCCCACCCATGCCCCTCGGGAAGCCGGGGTAGTTTTCGACCAGATTGGCATTCCAAAGCAAGCCTCCTACTCGCTCTTGTTCTAGCAATACAAATGGGATCTCGTACCGTTTGAGTTGGATGGCAGTCGTCATGCCCGCTGGGCCTGCTCCGATGATGACGACTTCGTCAGCTTTCATTTTTTTTCATAATAGACAGCAATTCCTCCACTAGGACTGGGATGGCAAATCCGTGGGAAAGAGTTAGCAAGGATGCGTGGTGTAGTTCTTGTGTGTAAGTAGCAGTGCCATCGACTGTAAAGAAAACTTCAAAGCCATGCATGAAGGCTGAACGCGCCGTACTTTCACAGCATAGGTGGGTCATGATGCCAGTGATAACTACTTGTTTGATGTTGTATTGATGGAGTTGTTGTTCAAGGGATGTGTGTAGGAAGGCGTCGTACTGTGTTTTTTTTATTTGGATGGATTTTTGTAGATTTAAAGTGGTAATAAAATGACTACACGAAGTATTGCTTTTAATTAGGTCCTGCCACCATGTTAACATCATCCCGCCATCTTCTGGCGTGTTTATGTGCTGTGTAGCAAATACAGGCTGATCCATTCTTAGAAAAAAACTGATGAGCTTGTTTATCTTTTCCACGATTGCCGGCGCGCTGGGAACAAAGGCGTGCGAATCTTCTTGCAAAAAGTACTTTTGCATATCCAAGATCAATAATGCCGCCTGGCTGGGTTGAAATTGGATTTCTGGATGTCTACGGCGAAATGATTTCAGGCTGGCGAGTAACTCTCGCGATTTCTCTCGAATTGTGTCTTCGGTAAAATATACTTCCTTATGCATCCCCGTATTTTTACTCCGCGGCATTTTTCGCAATCTTGCCAGTCAAAATGCTTCCAAGAATTGCGCACACGTCAGTGGGAAGATAATGGCTTACAGCCTTGTCAAATAAGACCTTGCAGGAGGAAGGAAAATCTTCGTCCCCACACCAATAGTTCACCAGCAAGGGTAACCGAGGCAGCGCATAAAAAATATAGGCCGCATCTCCATACGGTGCTGCCACTCCCCCACCCCTCTCACAAGCCGACTTGAAAGCATCTACATCCAGGCCAAAGATTTTGACCAATTCGTTACCACTATACCCTTGGAAGGCTTGATTGTACATGCGCCCATTTGGCAGGTCTGCAAACGAAACCCACTCCCCTGTCAACGGCGAACCGTCGCTAGTTTGAAAATAATACACCAGAATGCCCTGAAGGTGTAAGGGCAATTCATTATTCGCGGCGTTGAAAGCTATCAAATCAGGGTAGGTAACCACAGTTGGGACACCAAACATAGAAAAGTGAAATGCGCCCCTCCCTGATTGTCCTTGATAGTTTGCTCCCGTATGTTTATCCAGTACCTCTGCCGGAACCTGCCTGGCGATTGCTCGTAATTCTTCCACACGTGAAGCAAGCGCGGGTTTAGGTGGCTGCGATTTATTAGCTGGCTTAGACATCAACGGCCAAGCAGGTCAGCGTATCAAGCACGCCATGAATGGATTGAATTTCGTTGACCACAATAGATCCTACACCGTTGATTTCATCCGTTTCAACCACGGCAACCGCATCATACGGACCAAAGGTCATATTGGCTTCAATTACATTTGATATCTTTCGTAATTGTTTAACAGCTTTTTTAACCTCCCCAGTTCGGATGTTAACTAGTACGTAAGCTTTCATCGTTTCCTCTCTACAGTATTCAATAGACAAATTGCAATTTATCAGACACACAGGATAAAGTCAATATCAAGTCACTCTATTCAACAGGTTTATGAGTACTCATACGAGTAAACATGCCGGCTAAAAATATAGCAACCAATGCAATACCTATTGCGATACCAATTAGAGAAGTGCTTTCATTCCCGGGGTTGTTGATTGGCGATGTCGGAGTTGAAATTAGATCTGGAATTGCTGTGGTGTCCAATGCAGGTGTTCGTGTTGCTACACTGAATGCGGTAGGAAAAGTTAATGAAGTTGGACTTGATTCCGGCATTGATACGGGCGATATTGTGACAGTCGCGGAAAAAGAAAGTGCATCTTTACGAACCAGAAGCTTATCTCCCTGATAAATTTCGGTCCCTGCCCCCAGATTGTTCAGCGCCCTAATCTCATCTATTGTTACACCATATTCAATCGCTATGGCCCACAGTGTTTGTCCATACTGGACCTCATGATAGACCAATCCGTCTTGATCGGGTGTACTGGTAATGATCGGTAAGATAAAATCGCTTGGGGCGGGTGTACCAGCAGCCGGATTATTAGGATCCGGCGTATATGGCTGGGGTTGTCCACCCGTTGTCGGGCGCGCGCAGTCGATCACCATGTAATAAATACTCCCCACTTTTGCAACACCGGCCCCAATCTCCATCAAATTCGGCGATAGCATGGTATTCAGGTGCGGTGCATCACCCTGCCATTCCAACACTGCTTGAGCTGCGGTTTTATTTGTTCCTCCGGTGATATTTTCAGCCCTAAATCCGCCCAAAGAAAGATCACCAGCCAGAGGGTAACCAGCATTGAGAAGGCGCTGTGTCAATTGAATCCCGCCCGGCCCGCTATGAGTGATAGATCCCGTGGCAGACATATAGGCGGCTTGCCCTTGCGCAGTTCCCATCAAGATAGAACTTTCAGTATATGCGGGTAATCCATTCGCAGCGCGCAAGGTATTCACTTCGGCAATTAAATCATTAGCGCTGCTTTGCTTTGAAACCGATACGCCGGGATTTGCTGACACACTTTTTGCGGGAATAAGTACTATTGAAACTAGCAAGAACACAGTAAAAAATATTAATATATTTCGCATGCAAGTGCTCCAACCAATAAATTATACCCTCGGCCAGTTGTGTAACGTAAAGATGAATCATGACGGCTACTGGACACCAAAAATTTCGCGTAGAAGGTAAGAAGAAACGAAGATGTTTATCCATTATTCCTATGATATTTCTCACGTTCTATTAAACAAGCCTGATGCTAGAATAATAGTA
>CAZCPP010000228.1:0-6715 GCA_964500655.1 uncultured Anaerolineaceae bacterium
CAGATGGAGAGCGTTATAAGATAAGTCATTATATAGTTTTTCATCCTCAAGTAACCTACGGATGGCAGATGTAAAGCCATCAATGTCACCGGGAGAAACGATCAAGGCATTGTATTCATGCTTGGCGACAGTTGTGATGTCTCCATAATGGGGTACAACTACGGGCAAACCACAAATCAAGGCTTCGATCATGGCCATTGGCAATCCCTCACTATCAGAGGTCATAACGAGAATCTTGGAACGGTGTAACCACTTAACTGGATTCTTCCTCCATCCCAGAAAGGTGACTCCCTTGTCTACGCCAAGATATCGAGCATACGCTTTCATCTTCTGGAAAAGTTTTCCGTCTCCCAACACCACAACACGAAGCTTGGGATAGTACTTATACAACTTGGCAACGATTTCCAGAAAGAGATCGACGCGTTTTACCTTCACAATATTGCCCATAAAAATAAGGTCAAAGTCCTTTTGAGAATGACAACCTGTATACCGATAATGGGTGAAGTCCATAACGTTAGGTGGGGAAAAAAGCTTGTTCGCATCCACACCCACCTCAATCAATCTCTTTGATGAAATGAATCCGCGCGTCCCAACCAGGTCGGCTTGCCCAACGATCGAAAGTAAAAGCGAATTCTGAACAATCTTCTCCAAATCACTTCCGATGATCATCTGAATAACAGGTAGACGAGTAATCATACCAATCAACCAAGCATACAAGCCATGTGGTATCAAAAAGAATCCAATCACAATATCCGGTCGGGAAAACACACAGTGATAGAGAATTGAAAGGAACCGAAAAGCTTCTGATACAATCAAACTGCACCTTGTCCATCCTTTGAGATAACCAATGCAGCGGATCTTTTTCAGTGCAATTGGCTGTCGTCTGGCTATGACGATTTCGGAAACAAAGCTAGATTCAATCAAAGGCTCTATCTTTGAGCGTAGCTTTCCATCCGACATTCCACAAATAACAAGTAATTGAAGATTGCTCATTTCCCTGTTGCATTCAGGGGTACCATCCCTGTTTTCATTGATTTAGATATTTTGCTTGTCACCATAATGAAACACAGTATCTATGACAAATTTCGTTACATCGATCATATCATCAAAAAATATTTCTCGTCTTCTAGCCCATTGTTCTTTAGCATCCAGTCTATGATCCATCAATTGGATTGCCTTGTCCAGAGCTTCATCCAGGCGATAATAAGAATAAACCAGGTGGTATTTTTCCATCAACTCGATAAAATTACCCATATCGAGGGCTAACGTAGAAGCACGAATTGCTGGTGTCCCCAAAAGTCCAGCTTCAGTAGCCATAGTAGCGCCATCTCCCACAAAAAGACTGGCATAATAAAGCACATCATGCATACGATGTGGCGGGACTTGGATTTGGTATGGTTTTAGATCTTCCGGCAATGGATCTTCCGAAGTAATGAACACTTGTCCATACTGGCTTAATCTCTCTACGATAACTTTTTTCATCTGGTGGGAAAATCCTTGTTGGCCTAAATCATGACTGGCTTTCCAGGCCACAAAACGAAGAATGATATAAGGTTCATCAAGAGATACATCAAGATCATCTACAATCGTAGGGTCCGGTTGAAAATAGTCCGGATGCAAATAAGCCAATTCATGATATCCAGCATATCGGACATGGTTTTTGCCTAGGTCTTTCATAAAACAATCCGGAGTACAGATTAGCGAAGAAATCGGATATGTAAGGAAGCGATCTAAAGGAACTGGTTCACTGTCCGTAAACACTATCGAGGGTTTCCCTAGCAGTTTACATACAGGTGCTATAAATAAACCGCCAATTGCAGTAACAATATCCGGATTATTTTTCCGGATGAATTTTAACAATTCCCACTCCCGTTGGATAAACTCTTTTAATAGACCCCAACTCCCATTTCCGATTGAAGATAACGTATAATAGGGAATATCATAATGCTCCAACAAAGCTAATGTCACATCTTTATCGCGGGCAGTCACAAGAACTTCATGACCGCAATTTCGCAATTGCCGGATAGCATGTTTATAGAAATGCACGTGCCCGGGATGGCCAATATCAATGAGGATTCGCATAGACTTTTAAATCCCTGTTATACTCCATATCAAACCACATGGCAAATAATATCAATTGTACTCCTGTCAGAAAGAGAAATACAGCAAAAAGAACGCTGGTCGGAGCAACCGGGCCATGAAACAAGCGAAGAGATAATAAGTATAAACTCCAAAAGAAACCCACTGGCAATAGCACAAAAGCGCTCGTGTAAAAAAATACCAGGGGATGAAAATCTCGAATTACATACTTCTGCCACATGCGCCACAAAAACAACCTGAACAACAGCCAGGACAACTTTGGGATCATCCACAAAGGGCGAATGCCGCTCGTTTCGCCAACATTGTAAATCGGCTGGATAGGAACGTCACAAACGCGGAAATTATAAACGTTCAAGCGCACTAACAGATCATTGGGTTGGCCGTAACGTTTGTACATCTTCTGCCAATTAATCAACCTCAAAGCTTTTTGGTTTATCGCTGTGTAACCAGTTTGAGAATCGGCAACATGCCAATAACCAGAAGCAATTTTTGTCAACATCGAAAGGGCGGCATTTCCTAAATAGCGTATTTTCGGAATATATTTCCAGGCGTCACCATAAATCAATCGATTGCCTTTTGCAAAATCGGCCCTCCCAGAGACAACCGGCGCAAGTAAAGCTGGCAAATCTTCAGGAGCCATCTGCGCGTCTCCGGCCATTACAGCCGCAACATCTACAGCGAGTTCTCGACAATGTTGGTATCCAGTGGCAATAGCGCCCCCAACACCCTGGTTTTCATCATGTGAGATTAGCTCCAGGCGGCTATCAAATTGATCATTTTCGAAATATCCCCGTACCCGCTCAACAGTATCATCCTGGCTGCAATCATCCACAACGACGATCTTATCGACGTAATCGGGCATCGTTTCTAATACGCGTCCAATCAGCTTTTCCTCGTTATAAGCTGGCACAACCACAGCAATGCTTTTACCTTGATACATCAGCAATTACCCCTTTAATAGCAACATATTAACCATCTTTTCAGCGGCGCGGCCATCTCCAAAAATCGTTGGAGGATGTATATTGGGTTGAGTAGAGTGGCTTATCGCCTGCAAAATTTGCTCGGAATCTGCATCAACCAACTGGTTCCAACCTGAGCGAACTGTTTCTTGCCATTCGGTCTCGGGTCGCAGCGTAATACAAGGCACTGCAAAAAAATAAGCTTCTTTTTGAACACCTCCGCTGTCAGTCAAAACAATCCTGGCATTTTTCTCCAACATCAACATATCCAAATAGCCAACTGGATCAATAAGATACAAATTGCTACTTACAAATTGCTGCATATCTAAACCCAGATCAACGATCCTTTGGCGCGTGCGAGGATGAACTGGAAAAACTACTTGCTCATCCAATTCCGCAAATGCAGTCAGGATATTGTGTAATTTTTCAGGATTATCCGTATTATAAGGCCGGTGCACCGTGGCTAACAGGTAGCGCTCGGATTTCAAACCAAGTTTTTGCAGGATCGTAGAGTGATGCGAAGCAATCTCGGAAAATTGTAATACGGCATCGTACATCACATCACCCACCAGATGTACGCCCCGGGTAATCCCTTCGTTTGCCAGGTTGTCAACCGCCGTCTGGGTCGGACAAAGCAACAGATCGGCGCAGTGGTCGCTCAACACACGATTGTGTTCTTCGGGCATCTCGCGATTGAAAGACCGCAGACCGGCCTCCACATGGGCCACCGGGATGTGGAGTTTCACCGCTGCCAATGCGCCGGCAAGCGTAGAATTGGTATCCCCATAAACCAACGCCCAATCTGGTTTTTCAGCTAAAAGTACCTCTTCGATACGTTCCAACATCTGCCCGGTCTGTTGACCATGGGAACCGGAGCCAACCCCAAGATTGTAATCCGGTTCAGGGATTTGCATCTCATTGAAGAAAACCGCCGACATTTGATCATCGTAGTGCTGGCCAGTGTGAACCAGTATCTCTTCATGCTCCTGGCGTAAAACACGGATCACCGGTGCGGCCTTGATAAACTGGGGACGGGCCCCAACTACTGTCAGAACTTTCATCCCTCGTTGTCCTGGGAGAAATTTTGAATTGCAGCCACAACGCTTCGTTGCATTTCTACGGTCAATTCAGGGTAAACTGGCAACGCCAGGGTTTCCGCAGCAGCAGCCTCACTGAGCGAAAAATCTCCCTCTTGATACCCCAATTCTGCAAAACAATCTTGTAAGTGTAATGGTAAAGGATAATAAATTTCACTGCCAATGTTATTATTTCGCAGAAAAGCACGCAGCTGATCGCGCTGCCGCACACGGATAACAAACTGGTTGTAGATATGCCTGCTAAAACTTAAATCAACAGGCAAAGTAACATCCCCCTTTCCCAAGGTGGAATCCTCGAATAACCGTCGATATACATCTGCATTGCGCTGGCGCGCGGCTGTCCATTGATCCAGATACTTAAGTTTTACCCGTAACACAGCCGCTTGAAGGGCATCCAGGCGGAAATTACCACCAATGATTTGATGGTAATACTTGGGTGAAGCGCCGTGTCCGCGCAATAGCATAACCTTTTTGGCCAGTTCAGGGTCATTGGTCACCACCATACCGGCATCGCCAAAGGCACCCAGGTTCTTGGAAGGGAAGAAGCTAAAACAACCCAGCTGGCCTATGGACCCGGCCCGGCGACCCTTATACTCGGCGCCAATGGCCTGGGCGGAATCTTCGATAACCACCAGGTTGTGTCTCTCGGCGACCTCCATAATGGGATCCATATCAGCGATCTGCCCGTAGAGATGCACAGGCATAATTGCCCGGGTGCGCGAGGTGATGACTGCTTCGATGCCCCCCGGATCGATATTATAAGTCTGCGGATCTATGTCAACGAAAACAGGTTTGCCACCCAAACGGGCAACAGAACCAGCGGTTGCAAAGAAAGTATAAGGCGAAGTAATCACCTCATCTCCTGGTTGCAGACCAATAGCCATCAATGCCACCAGCAGGGCATCGGTCCCTGAAGAAACGCCGATGCCGTACTTGCAATGACAGTAGGCTGCGATTTCGTCTTCGAGGGCCTCGACTTCGGGTCCCAGGATGAAGTATTGCGATTCGATCACTCGTTCGACAACCTGGTGCACTTCGTCCTGGATGGCAGCATATTGGGCTTTCAAATCAAGCAATGGTACGGAGGGGAAATTAGAAGTATTTTGGGTCACGAAATTATTCACTCATATTACGCAAACGGGTCAGATTGGCAATCTGACCTTTCTGGTAAGGGTTGGTCTTCTGGCCAATCCAGGCAGCGCAGTACGTCGGGGGTTGCCTGGAGGTAGCGCCACCTGCTTTCCGGACAGACTATCTCGCCATTTACATCTGGCTCGGGTAGACGACGGCCATGACGGCTCATCCAGCCACGTCGCCGGGCAGGCACGCCCAGCATCAGGGCATAGTCTGGCACATCGCCGCGCACCAATGCGCCCGCGCCAATAAAAGCGTAGCTTCCAATCGTCGCCCCACAAACGATGGTGGCGTTTGCCCCAATGGTCGCACCCCGGCATACCAGGGTGCGCATATATTGGCTGTGGGCACGATTTGGGAGCGCGGGTTGATCACGTTGGTAAACACGCAAGAAGGTCCGCAGAACACATCATCTTCCAATTCCACACCGGTATATAGGGAGACGTTATTCTGAATCTTGACATTATTCCCGATGACCACATCACTGGCAACAAAAACGTTTTGACCCAAAACACAGTTATCGCCAATCTGTGCTCCTGACATGACATGGCAATAATGCCAGATTTTCGTCCCGGGCCCAATCTGGCAAGGCTCGTCGATATAGGCGCTATCATGGGCGAAATATGCGGGTTCGCTCATGGTCGCTGATCCTGCAGGAGTGGATGGGCACAGTCATCGATGGACAGGATTGGGGCATTGCGGATCTTGGACACCAGCTCGATCGAGGGGCGAGCGTCATCGATACTGAAGCCGCGCCCTGCCAGGGTTTCCTCATACACGCGCGTGTGCAAGTCGGTAAAACCACCCGAAAACTCGATTTCTTCTCCATCAACTGTGATCGATCGGTAGGTGCTGAGCTTGCCTGGTTCAACTGGAAAAGGCAGGTCGCTATAGTTTGTCGAAAGATACCATTTTACAGTCGCCCGCTCGAGTTCTAAATATCCACTTATTCGCTCTTGATCGGAGGCGTAGATACGAATCTCTCCCACATCCCCAAACAACCACATTAGAAGGTCAAAGAAATGGATGCCAATATTTGTTGCCACCCCGCCTGATTTGGCAGAATCGCCCTTCCAAGAGAAATGGTACCAGATGCCTCTCGAAGTGATATAGGTCAATTCCACCTCGTGTCGCTGATCTCCTGCATCCTGGAGACGCTTCTTGAGATCGATCAACCTGGGATGGGTGCGCAATTGAAGCACGGTATAAATACGCCTGTTATACTCAACTTCTAAATCTTGCAAAGCATCCAGGTTCCAGGGATTCATCACCAGGGGTTTCTCACAAATCACATCTGCCCCCACACGCAGCGCCAGGCGGCAGTGAGCATCATGTAAGAAATTCGGCGCGCAGATACTGAGATAGTGAACGTGATCATACTCGGGGCCGCGACGCAGTCTGTCCAGGTGTCGATCGTAGCGCTGA
>CAZCPP010000229.1:0-6714 GCA_964500655.1 uncultured Anaerolineaceae bacterium
GCTACGGCGACCGTCGTTCTGAAGATTTCTACGCGCTCTTTGCTGAACATGGCTATGGAGTGCTGGCCTGGGATTTTCGCGGTCACGGTGCGAGCGGCGGTGACTTGGTTACCCTAAGTTTTCACGAAACGCTGGATTTGGAAGCAGCGTTGGATTATGCCCTTGCCCAGCCAGAGGTAGAATATATCGGTGGGTGGGGCGGCTCAATGGGCGGCGCGACAATGATCCGTGCTACGGCACAACATCCTGAAATCGAAGCGCTGGTGGTTGACAGTCCCTTTGCTACACTAGAAGATGAGCTGAATTTGCGAGTCCCGTACCCACTGCTAAATCCCTTCATCCGTTATTTTGCCGAACGAGAAACTGGTCTTCGTCTTGACATGGTTCGCCCTGTCGATGATATTGGACTCATCAGTCCACGCCCGGTGTTTCTCATTCAGGGTATGGCGGACACGATGGTCCCATTGAATTCCGCCGATCAGCTCTACAACGCCGCTGGCGAACCTCGCCAGCTATGGACGGAACGAGACGCGCCGCATATGAATATGTTTTCATACTACCGCAGGCGCTATACCAAGCGAGTAATCAAGTTTTTTGATACGTATTTGTCGGGAAAATAATAGATTTAGACTTGCTCAAACCGTTGTACAGGGACAACAAACAATGTGGCCCGGCTCTCATTCCGGTCGGAATCCTCAAAATGCTTTCGAATGACCTGGATACCTGCCTCTACATGCTCGTCGTCTACACCGATCAAGAGGGTGACAACACCCTTACGCAAGAAGCCGCCTGTGGATGCGATACGTGTAACACGAAAATCATCGCTTGTAAGTGCCTGGGTAACAGGTTCGGCATCTGCATCTTTGACAATTACAATAATCATTTTCATGTTAAATCTCCTCGAAATGTACCACAGGCATAGCAAAGATAGTAGCACCCCCCACAGTTATTGGAACAGGTGTTGGCATGGGCATCGGCGTGCCCTCCACTGGCATACTCAGGTACTCCACCCGTTGGTGGCAGGATTTGTGCAAGTTTTCCACTAGATCATTTTCCAGCCCTTCTGGTATTCCAATCAGTAGAGTGCCATTGCGATTTCCTAAAAAGCCACCGATACTGGCAAGATGAACCACCGGCGCACCCAGAGATTCGGAAGTACTGACAGCGCGGTCAATATCTTGTTCCTGCACAACTGCCATAATCAGTAAGCTAATGGGAGCCAGGGAAGACATTATATTTTCATCTAAACCTAAAGTTGCTCGAACTGATCTACTTTTAATACAAAGACTGTAGCACGTTTGAGACCAGGATCGATGGCCGGGGCGCTGTGATCGCGTATAAGTTGAATGGCATTCTCAACCCGTTCTTTTTCAACGCCGATTAACAATGTAGAGTTCCCGCGCCGCATGAACCCGCCAGTGGATGCGATGCGCGTGACGCGGTAATCAGCATCCAGTAAGGCTTGGAGCACCTCTTCGCCATTCGCATCGCGCAAAATGGCAATGATCAAATGTTTTTCAGAATTCATCGTAAGATTCTACCTTGAACAAAAATACGGTTGCTCCGCCAACAGTTACCTGCATGGGTGCAGGCATCGGAAATCCGGTGCCGTGTAATGGGGGTGAGACGAATTCCACCCGACGTTTACAACTGTTCTCGAGCGCTTTCACCGCAGCCTCCTCACGACCTGTTTGCACACCGATTAGTAAGGTTATATTCTTTTTGCTGAGAAATCCGCCCGTGCTTGGTAAGCGCGCCACTGAGAAGCCTAATTTGGATAGAGACATCAGCACACTTTCAAGATCTACTTCTTGAATAATCGCAGCCATCAGACGGTTGACGGATGAATTGGATGAGCCAAAACGCAATATTTCTGGCCAGTTGTAGCTCTGTTCGGTCAGGGCCGAATCCACCTCGCCGACCAGTTGGGAGTAGGTCTCCTCGGAGATGACACCGTCTCGCAGCAGGCTGGTCAGGGCACTGCGCTGGGCGCGCAGAGTCTCGCGGTGGGCGGTATCAAACTCTTCGGCTTCCACCGCCGGATCGGATGTGATCACCTGTTTGACTGCTTCTACCAAGGTGTCATTTTGACGTTCCATCACGGGAGCCAGACGCTGCCAGGTGTGTTCGGAGATCAATCCCTGCTGGTTCATGCGGCGCAGATAATCGTAAGCGGCACGCCCGGCCACGAAGCGGGCATGGCGGCGTTCGTACTCTTCCTGAAAATGTGAACGTTGTACCAGCTCGAGTTTTTTAACCACCCAATCCATGGATATTCCTTGTATGATCAATGTGAACAACACGACACCAAACGTCATATTGCGAAGCATGGTTACAACGGATTCCATTTCCCCCTCTGCAGGAATTATTAGTGCTAAGGCCAGGGCAATTGCCCCGCGCAGTCCTCCCCAGTACAACACATGTTTCCACTTGGTAGTAACTTCCCGGCTGAAAAGAGAAAAACTGTAAATTCCCAAAGCACGCGCCAGCAGCACCGCCAGGATGGCAATCCCAAGGGCAGGCAAATTACTAAACAGATCAACAAGATCAATTGTCAGGCCGACCAACAGGAAGATAAAGGAGTTTGCCAGAAAGGCAGCATATTCCCAGAAGTTAAAAACCACCACGCGCGTGGTCGCAGACATGCCGCGCGGACCGATATTTCCATTCACGATACCCGCTGCCACAACTGCCAGAACACCACTGACATGTAATACGTGCTCTCCGATTAAAAATGCACCATAAGCTAATACGGTAGTCAGGGTGGTTACCACGAGAGGATCGTCAGTGATATTTCCAATAAAATGTGAGAGCGTCAACCCCAGCACAACTCCGATTGCCACGCCTCCCCCAGCTACTTTCAGGAACTCAACAATCCAGTTTTCCAAACCTGCATCTTGAGTTAATGACAAGCCATTTGTAGCAAGTCCGGCGATTCCCAGCATGATATGGAACATCACAATTGCCGTTCCATCGTTGAACAGGCTTTCCCCTTCTAATATGATCTGCAAACGCTTTGGAACACCAAGTCGCCGGAAGAGCGCCACTACAGCAACAGGGTCTGTAGCAGCGATCAGAGCGCCAAAAACCAATGCCAACTCAATGTCGATGCCCGTGCCAAAGGAGACCAGACCGCCCACGACTAGGGTGGTCAGAATCACACCCGGTATAGCCAACGTTAGTATCAACGCAAGGTCGCGACGCAGGTCTGCCCACCGCAAGTGAAAGGCGGCTTCAAAGATTAATGGTGGTACTAATAGGGAAAGAATGATTTCTGATGAAATCGGATTTTCTAAGGGTTCAAAGAATGCAGATATTAAAAATCCAATTCCCACGAGGCCAACGGTATAGGGTAAACGGAAGCGTCGTACAAAGATCGCTACCAGAGAGACTATCAATAAAAGACCGATAATAATTTCTTCTGCCAGAACGATTTGACTTACTTCATTTTCCATAGTTTTTAATCCTGAAGAGATAGGGTGCAAGGTTTGTGATCATCGATAACCACATTTTTCCCATTCGGAAATCGCACTTCCGTGCGATCCAGCCCCCGTAGGATCCTAAGTCCTTTGTATTGTATTGTAACCGGCCACGGGAAGGGATTATTTCCCTCGAGCCGCACGCGCGTAGGCGATAGCACCTGTACTCCCAACACTTTCATGAACATTCCAGTTGGAGCCAGCCCGCTAATGGCGTTGCGCTCGCCAATTCCATCACCAGATTCAGCGTGATAGCGTTGGTAAAAGGCACGTTTTTGCTTTAGATTTTGGATGATGCCTGTCATCAAATGTGCAATCAACCGCGCTGCTTCCTGGCGAAATCCATAGGAGAGCAAGCCTTCACAAATCAATAGATTCCATGGTAAGTACACACTCATGCAGATAGAATCAGCTTCTTTGTCAGGGACGATTGGGCAAGCCGGAATTCCAAATGGGCGGTCAAAGCGATCCGCATTTAATATCGTTCGCCCGATCATCACTTGCGCCTGTTGCTCATCAGGGATACCCGCCCACAAAGGAAGTAACAATGTATGATCCTCGTGAGTGAAGCCCAGTCGTCGTACGACAACCTTATCTTTTTTATTCAGGCCTTTGATCTTGATATATCCGATTTTGTCATGTACTTGTTGGCTGGTTACCACCATTCCGCCACTTCGCCACTGGAATTGTTCTCCGGTAATGACCTCCTTTTCACCCTTTGTTGAGTACTCGCTGACAGTAACGTGCGGTCGCTTCGTCCCCGGGTCCTTCGCCTGGACTTCAATTAATAAACGAATTGGTGGCTCAAAGGTTTGCTTTATTTTGATCGTGCCAGAACCACGCTGGCGGGCCAGCACCTTGCTGGATGTGCTTTCACCGGTACTACGATCTCGGTATCGATACAGAGCTGTACGCGGGTTCCAGGCTTCGTCTAATGCAGATTTCAATATTTGAGCCTGCTTTTTGATTATCTCAATTTCATTTTCTTGTCCAACTTGCCCGGCCATCTGGATGAGAGCTTGTGCTTCTCTATACAGCATTGCTATCAAAGCAGGACTCTGTGTGCAGGTGATATCTGCCCCCAGGGACCAGGGATTCCAAGTGTCAAACATAGGATTATCTTCATAGCCTGTTTGCAATAAATGCGCCCATTCTGGGATACCATCGTTATCACGGTCGTTGTCGGGGGAAAACCAATTCCAGAAGAATTTTAATAATTTTGGGAATACTTCTTTCAGGAATTCATCATTTCCAGTAGCATTGTAAATACTCCAGACCAAGCTGGAAAGGATGGGCATTGCCTGGTAATTACCCCGCTGACCGCCCAATCCAGGTTTGCCATTTACCGTGCCGTCATCGGTCTGAGTATATAAGAAGTTACGAACAAGCCCTTGTAATAAATATGGAGCGCCTGGAATTACAGATGATATGTAATAGGTATCTAATGGTGAATGACCATCCCAGTTTGCGGGATAATCGGTACCATCACCTTTATGGGAAAATCCTTGATCTGGCCCACGTGCCTGCACGAATGATGGGAATGGCAAGTTATCGTTAGCAGGAAAAAATAAATTGAATCCAGCGTTCTGGCTGAAAGCAAGGGCCGCGTCCCATTCTGGGTCGCTCGTGTAGATTTTTATTGCCTCTCGTGCATTGACCATTTCAATTCGCGCCCGTTCGGCATCCCAGGATTGGGCGGCGATAAGACGGGCTTTATCAAAAGATCCCTGATGATCTGTGGTAGTAGCCATTACCCAGGTTAGTTGCCGGGAATCATTAAGGCTCAAGTCTAGATCCAACATGAGAGAAGGTTGTGGCCCAGGTCCTGGGTGCGGCCCACCAGTCAGGAAAAGAAGCGGCACCAGCCCGCTTGATTGGCCGACCAATACATTTACCATCTGCATCTGTGTATGACTGAAAGCATGTCCATCCAACGGTACAAGCGCTGCACACATCTCTAATCGAGGTTTTCGTGATACGGCTGAACGGTTACTGATCGTGACGCGTCCGGTGATAGTATTTGAATCTGGAACATGCACCTCGTATATGACGTCTAAACCATCAAAAGGAGAGAAAATTGTTTCGAGGAAATTTGGATAACATCGACGCACAACAGGAGGTAACGCAAATTCAGACACATCGGCTGTAGTGCTTCCAGCTTCGGAAAATCGTGGAAAAATGCGGAGGGAGCGAGCACGCAGTCCAAAGGTTGTGCGTAGGGAGAGCGCTGAGGGTTCCCCTGAACCAAGTTCCATTTCCCAGATGTGATCGTCGACATAGTTGGGATTGGAAAGGCGCGAATCGGCAACCAGTGTCAGATTAAGGGGATCTCCGGCACGGAGTGACCACTCTCGCATGTTCTTATTGTACGGGGAGTTTATCAGGAGGTCAAAGGGTAGGTAGGGAATGTGTTAAAATTTTCAGGCTGAATCATCTGATTATGTATACGGAGGCAAAGGAATGAATGTTAAATCTTCGATGAAAAAACAGGTCATTACTATCCAAGATACCGACAATTTGGGGACAGCTGCCAGGCAATTTGTGAAACATCACGTGGGGATGTTGCCGGTGATCAACGCGGAGGGGAAGTTGGTGGGCGTATTGCCATTGCATGACTTGTTGACTCTGGTGTTACCAGATTTCACACATTTGGTAGAGAACTTTGATTTTGTAAGTACCTTTGGAGCGGCAAAAATCATTCAACCATCAGAAGATGAAATTTCTAATAAAGTATTTGAAGTAATGGAAGAGGCAATCGCTGTGCCTGTCACATGTAGTCTTACGCGTGCGTTTGCGTTATTGCATCATCATAACCTGACTGACTTACCCGTAGTAGATGCGGAAAACTGCCTGGTAGGTATCGCTTCGCGTGTAGATGTTGGAACTGCTATGTTGAAAGACTGGGAGATCGTCTCTGGAGACTAATATGACGGCTATGATCGTATCAAGTGCGATTTTTGTTGTTGCGCTTACTTTTATTTTTACCGAGAAAATGAACCGCAGCATCACCGGGATTGCCGGTGCTACGTTGATGGTGGGAGTTGGCACTGCTCTGGAATTTTACTCACAAGACGAAGCTGTTGCAGCCATTGATTTTAATACACTAGGGTTGCTCTTTGGCATGATGATGTTGGTAGCTTTGTTGGAACCGACTGGTTTCTTCCAGTATCTGGCTGTATGGGCTGCTCGTCTTTCTAAAGGTCAACCTGTGCGTTTGATGGTTATGCTGGGAACT
>CAZCPP010000230.1:0-6699 GCA_964500655.1 uncultured Anaerolineaceae bacterium
TAGTCCAACTTGGCCCGATGCGGCGGCTCTATCTCGCCTTCCTATCCACTTTCTCACTTCCCGCCGCATCAACCCTTAATCCGTTGGGCAAGTCCCCCAACTCTGGCGGAATACTCCCGCTCAGCAGGTTATGTTGCAGGGCCAGATTTACCAGGTTGGTAAGATCCCCAAGTTCGGAAGGGATACTCTCACTCAACTGGTTGTGGGTCAGGTTCAATTGGAACAAATTGGGGAGGTTTCCAAGCTCTGGGGGGATCGTCCCGCTTAAAGAATTGTTGTCCAGGTTCAACTGCAGCACATGCCCGGCATCACAGTACACCCCATACCAATCGCACGGCGTAGTGGTTGCCAGCCAGTCATCGTTGTTAGCCTAGGCCGGGCCATTAGTGCTGTCGTAAAGCGCGACCAGCGCCTCGCATTCCAGCTGCGGGATCTGGGTTACATCCATGCAAACATATTGGTTAGGGCAGGCCACGCCCGTCCCAGCCACGATCTCGATGCTTGCCAACCAGGCTGGTATCCCACCGTAAGAGGGTTCGCATATACCTGTGCCAGCGAATGTAAAAGATATCATGTCAGTCAAATTGGCGAAGGTGATGGGTAGCGGTCCACTGAGGGATGGATTGTCGGTGACACTAAATTGCCAAAGATTTGTCAGGTTACCCAATTCTGGTGGTAGGTTTCCGCTCAGCTGGTTAGATGATAGAACCAAACGTTCCAGGTTTGACAGGTCCCCTAGTTCTGGTGGGATGTCCCCGCTTAACTGGTTGTAGGGCAGGAACAAATAGACCAAATTGGACAGATTTCCCAGCTCGGGAGGGATACTTCCGCTCAATTGGTTGAAATATAAATCCAAACCAGCCAGGTTTGAGAGCTTCGAAAGCTCGGAGGGAATCCCTCCACTTAACTGGTTGTCACCCAAAGCCAACTCAGAAAGGCCCTCCAAATCTCCCAGTTCTGGCGGGATGGACCCGCTCAACTGGTTGTTACTCAAGCCTAAGTAATACAGGCTTTGCAAAGTCTCCAGTTCTGGTGGGATGGACCCATTTATCTGGTTGTTTCTCAGATCCAGCCTTTGCAAGTATGACAACTCACCCAACTCCGGTGGAATGGTACCGCTCAATGAGTTGCCATTCAGGGTAAGCCTCGAAACATGCCCACCAAAACAAGTGACCCCGTACCAGTCGCAAGCAGTGCTGGTATCCAGCCAACCGGTACTGTCGATCCAACCTGGACCGTTGGTGCTGTTATAGAGCTCCACCAGCACCTCGCACTCAGCCACCGGGATCTCGGTTACCGTGCTGCAGTCGAACGCCTCCTGACCTGAAACCAGGCTGGTTGTCAACCCCAAACTGGCAGACAGCAAAGCCAGGATGATCAAGACTTGAAACAAGGACCTGGAAGAGAATTGAAAATATGTGTGCATCGTAAAAATACCTCCTTCATAAACAATCAGGAATTCAACGTGGGCGATGAATTGAAGTGCGATTTGTGTTGGATATTAGCCCCCGAGCCCTAAAACAACACAGGCATTATTGCAGGTCGAACAGAAAAATCCCACCAATCTCATTATAAGAAATTGGTGGGAAAAGTCAACCAACGAACAGATACCATGAAGGCTGTATTGAAATTCAGACAAATTATTGAATGCTAAGAGCAGACATGTGTAACCTTGTACAAATCGCTCTGTATCAATCAGGCAGCGTAAGGCTATTTAGCGCACCGATCTTCTTTTCCACTGCATCCAAAATCGTCCCCTCCAACCTTCGCGTAGCTCACTGTAAAGTGCCCCCATTGTCTTAGCCACTCCTCCGTTTGGTGGTAAAATAGCACTACAGTAAATTGGAATCGTGTCTTATCTTTGCCGCTGTCCCTTTTATAGGGCGGCGGCCTTTTTCTTACCGGCAAGCCCGGAGAAAGCAGTATAAAATGAATACCAAAGTATTTGTAGGCAACCTCCCAAAAGCTACTACCGAGGAAGAACTCAGCACCCTGTTCGCCCAGGCCGGGGAGGTCACTTTGGCAGAAATTGTCAAAGATCGAGCTTCCGGCGCGTCAAGAGGCTTTGCCTTTGTCACGCTGAGTACACAAAGCGAAGCTGAAAAAGCCATCGAAATGTTCAACGCTTATTCCTTGAATGAACGGGAACTCAAAGTGGATTGGTCTAAACCAAAGCGCGACAATTAAACCGGGAGATCTCGCATCATCTCTCTTGATTTGCCCCGAGATAACTTCCACGTGCCAGAGAACAGGTCTTATCTCAAACGGCGATCAGATTACCTGCACATGGATGTCCTTCCCCTGATCGGGGCGCAACAGCCCAACAATGGCTCCTGTGACGGGCGAGTTCAACAAGAAAAAAGAGCGACATGCTCACAGGCAAGTCACTCTTTTTGATTCCAGGTAACAGTGAGCTAATTTAGAACACCGATCTTCTTCTCCACAGCTTCTAATATCTCACCGGACCGCACCAGCTCTTTCATGACGTTATGATCGGGATACAGCGGGCGGTCCTCGTCAAGATACTCCACATGCTCCCGAACTGCATCCTTGGCGGCCCCCACACCTTTCCCGGGCGAGAAGTCGCGCAAGTCAAGCCCTTGTGCGGCGCCCATGAATTCAATCCCCAACACGCCGTAGGCATTATCCAGTATCTGCCCATTTTTAATGGCAGTGTTCATCCCCATCGAGACGAAATCTTCCTGGTCGGCGGCTGCCGAGATGGACAAAATGCTGGCCGGAGCCGAAAGGATGCGCTGTTCGGTGATGAGCATATCGGCCGTGTATTGGCTGAGCATCAATCCAGACATCATCCCGGCGCCTTTGGTCAGGAAGGGCGGCAGTCCCACGCTGAGGGCAGGATTGGTGAGGCGGTTGAAGCGCCGCTCGGAGAGCACGCATACCATTGTGATGGCTGCGCCGGCCAGGTCCATTGGCAGGCTCACCGGCGATCCCTGGAAGTTGGCTCCAGTGAGAGTCAATTGGTGTTCGGGGAAGAAAATAGGATTATCGCCCACTCCGTTCAACTCGATCTCGACCTGCCCCCGCGCATATGCAACTGCATCCAGCGCGGCGCCTAACACCTGGGGTGTGGAGCGCATCGAGTAGGCATCCTGCACCTTAACCTTCATCTTGCCTGTCACCAGGTCGCTACCGGCGATCAACTTGTTCAGGTTCTGGGCCGTTCGAATTGCACCGCTGAACCCACGCACTTTGTGCAGCCGATCATCGTAGGGTTTCATATTGGCATACAGCGCTTCCAGGGTCATCGCGCAGGCGATCTGGGCTTGCTTGAGCCAGCGTTGCATATCGTATATGTGGATGGCGCTCATGGCAGTCAGCAAGTTGGAGCCGTTGATGGTTGCCAATCCGTCCCGGGCTTGCAAATCGGGGATGGGGATTCCAGCCTTATCCAGGGCATCTTTGCCCGAGAGTCGTTCACCTTTATAGAAGGCTTCACCTTCACCCATCATCAAGAGTGCGATTTGTGACATGGGAGCCAGATCGCCGCAAGCTCCAACGGAACCTTTTTGGCACACTACCGGAGTCACACCCTTGTTGAGCATATCGATTAGGGTCTGCGTAATCTCAGGGCGGCAGCCGGAATTACCATGCGCATGAACATTGATACGCCCGGCCATCGCGCCGCGTACATATTCAAGCGCTGCAGGCTCTCCAATTCCAGCCGCATGATTGTAGATCAGGTAACGTTGGAATTGTTTAACTTGATCGTCATCCAGCACCACTTCTGAAAACTCGCCAATGCCGGTGTTGACGCCGTACATGATCTCATGCGCTTTGACCTTCTCTTCCAGCATGGCGCGGCAAACTTTGATGCGTTCCAACGCTTCTGAGTGCAGTTCAACCTTTTCGCCCTCCCTGGCGATGCGGACCAACTTCTCAACCGTCAACCCGGAGCCATCTAAAACAATTGTCATCTCATTCTCCTTGGATATTGTAGATTGTTGCAAAAAGTTTTTTTCAGTAAATCACAGATTTGGGTTGTCATTGCGAGGAGCGTTCGTTGCGACGAAGCAAACTTCGAATTTTCGAAGGAAATTACACGTCAAAATTGGCATATTGAACATGAGATTGCTACGTCGGCCTACGGCCTCCTCCAATGACATCAAATACGTGAATTATCGATTTGTTATGCATTACTTCAGCATGGGGATCTTGACCCCATGTTTTTTAGCAAACTCAATTGCTTCCGGGTATCCCGCGTCGACATGCCGGGCGACACCCATACCGGGATCGACGGTCAATACACGTTCGAGACGGGTAGCAGCCTCCGGGGTGCCGTCAGCCACGATGACCTGCCCGGCATGCAAACTGTAGCCAATGCCAACCCCACCCCCATGATGGTAGCTGACCCAGGTAGCGCCGTTGACAGCATTGACCAGTGCGTTCAAGATTGGCCAATCGGCGATAGCATCCGAACCATCGCGCATGCCCTCCGTCTCACGGTTGGGGCTGGCGACCGAGCCGCTATCCAAATGGTCACGGCCGATCACGATCGGGGCCTTGACCACCCCCGAAGCCACTAGCTCATTGAACGCCAGCCCGGCTTTGGCGCGCTCCCCGTACCCAAGCCAGCAGATGCGGGCAGGCAGGCCCTGGAATTCGATGTCTTTCTGCGCCATCTTGATCCAGCGTGCCAGATGTTTATCTTCCGGGAAGAGTTCCAATATTACTTTATCGGTGGCGAAAATATCTTCGGGGTCACCTGATAAGGCTACCCATCGGAAAGGGCCTTTGCCCTCGCAGAACAAGGGCCGGACATAAGCATTGACAAAGCCCGGATAGCTGAAGGCTTCTTTCAGTCCGTTGTCATAGGCCCGTTGGCGCAGGTTGTTGCCATAATCGAAAACCACCGCACCTTTATCCTTCCAATCCAGCATGGCCTGCACGTGCACAGTCATGGCGTCAACGGATTGGCGCACATACTTGTCGGGATCACTCTGGCGCAGGGCATCAGCTTCATCTAATGACATGTTTGTGGGGATATAGCCATACAGCGGATCGTGAGCCGAGGTCTGGTCGGTGACCACATCCGGAACTACGCCGCGTGTGACCAACTCCGGCAATATTTCAGCGGCGTTACCGATCAGGCCAATGGATTTTGACTCTTTTGTCGCCATAGCCTCTTCAGCCCAGGTCATGGCTTCTTCCATATTGTCGGTGATGACATCGATCTGACGTAACTCCAATCTGCGTTCCGCTCGCCAGCGATCGATCTCGACCAACACCCCAACGCCCCCGTTCATGGTGATGGCTAAAGGCTGCGCGCCTCCCATCTCGCCCAGGCCTGCTGTAACCACCAATTTGCCTTTCAGGCCATCCCAGCCCTGCTGCCGAGCCAGTGCGCCAAAGGTCTCGTATGTACCTTGCAAAATCCCTTGCGTGCCAATGTAAATCCAGCTGCCAGCCGTCATCTGGCCGTACATGATCAGGCCCTCTTGTTCCCACTTTTCGAAGTTTTCCTGGGTGGCCCAGGCGGGAACGATGTTTGAATTGGCGATCATGACGCGGGGCGCATCCGTGTGGGTGCGGAAGACGGCCACGGGTTTTCCCGATTGCACCATCAGGGTTTCGTCGGGTTCTAAATTGCGTAACGACTCCAGGATGGCATCGAAGGCTTCCCAGTTGCGGGCGGCCTTGCCGCGCCCGCCGTAGACGATCAAATTGTCGGGGTCAAAGGCCACCACCGGATCGAGATTGTTCTGGATCATCCGGTAAGCGGCTTCGATCTGCCAGTTTTTACAGGTCAGATTTGTGCCGCGTGGGGCATGAACGGTTCTGGGCATATCTAATTCTCCTTTTCCATAGGTTATCTTTTCTGCGACTGTGCTTGAATGTGATAATTATCTTCCCGGTAAATGGCTTGAAACCAGACGGCAGGTATTTTTTGGCCGCCTATCTCGGTGTAGGTCAAACGATCTACAAAGAAAGCGGTTGCGCCTGGTTCGGTCTGTAGTAACTCGGATTGCGCTTTCGAGAGGCTACCCGCCTCGACGGTGTGCGTCATTCGCACCAGGGGAATGTTGAATTTTTCGATCAATAACCAGTGAATGGAATTGGATTCCAGGTCTTCATGCAACAACGCCGGGCAAAGCGACTGTGCCAGATAACGGGTTTCGTGGACCACAGGTTGCCCGTCAGCCAATTGCAGGCGGACGATGTGTAGTACAGGCTCAATTGCTTTGGTTTGGAGACGCTCGGCCACATTAGGTGGGGCAGGGAGTGCTTCGGCAGTCAGTACCTGCGAGGAGGGTTGCCGACCCTGGCGGCGCATATCCTCGTCAAAGCTGCTAAGCGTGAAAAAGGTTGCTTCTGGTGCTTGGGGGTAGGCAACGAAGGTGCCGCGTCCCTGCTCGCGCCGAAGCAAGCCATCCTTGGCCAGGATGCGGATGGCCTCTCGCACTGTCCCTCGGCTGACGTTATGGGTTTGGCTTAAGGTGTCTTCGGCAGGAAGCTGATCACCGGGGTGCAAAGCACCATCCGATATCTGTTGGCGTAACATCTCAGCCAATTGGTAGTATTTTGGAATTGGATTATTATTTAGAACCAAAGTTACCCTCCCCGGAAATAGGTATATACGACTGTACGTCTATAGTAGCACAGACAATCAACCTTGTAAAGGCAATTTAAAATTTCCATGCTCGGCGAGGAAGAATGATACTTTGGTGTTATGGGATC
>CAZCPP010000231.1:0-6688 GCA_964500655.1 uncultured Anaerolineaceae bacterium
GGTTCACCTTGCTGTCACACGCCTCTTGCGTTATTTCCGGTAGAGTCTATTGTAAAAAGGGTCGTTCGATAAACGATTGCCAAATACAGCTTAAATTCCAAAACCATGTTTAATAGCAATCACGGCCGCCTGTGTGCGATCGGAAACCCCCAATTTATCCAAAATTGCACTGACATGGTTGCGCACTGTCCCCTCAGATAGATGAAGTTGACCTGCGATTTCGGCATTATTCAATCCTTTGGCGAGTAGTTGGAGAACGTCCACTTCACGCTCAGTCAGTTTATCAGTCAGCAAACTAGATGGTTGTGTCTGGTTGCTGACTACTTGCCCCATTATTTTTCCTGCTACGGCTGGATCGACAAAGGACTTGCCTTCGACTGTACCGCGGATGGCTTTAATCACTTCCTCACGCGGCGTATCCTTGAGTAGATAACCGGTTGCGCCTGCACGGATGGCATCGAAAACCCATTCGTCATCGTCGTAGGTGGTCAACACCAGTACTTTAACGTCGGGATATTTCGCACAAATTTGACGTGTGACTTCGATGCCGTTCATGCCAGGCATTTTTAAATCCATTAAGACAAGATCCGGTTGATTTTCAACCACCATTTCAACAGCCTCTGCACCATCTTGCGCAGTGCCAATAATTTCAATGTCTTTTTCGAGGGTAAGCAGCATTTCCAACCCGTCACGGACTACTGCTTGATCGTCACAAATAATGATATTCATATCTTTCTCTCACAATTACAGTTTTAGATTTCTAAAACCACTTTTGTTCCTTTCCCCTTTTTGCTATCAATTGACAATTTACCGCCAGAGAGTTCGGCACGTTCATGCATTCCAACCAGTCCAAAGTGGCCAGTATTGGCCTTGTCGCGTGGATCGAAACCCAAACCGTCATCTTGTACGGTCAATCTCAGATTGCTACCATTTGGTTCCATTTTTACGCTGACCCTTTTTGCGTTAGCATGATGGACCACGTTTTCAACAGCCTCTTGTGTAATGCGATAGATACATTGTTCCACGTCAGGGGCGAGATGTGGCATTGGGTTTGGCAGAGCAAGTTCAAGATCCAGTTTGGAGCGAGCAGCAGCGGATTCAGCCATTTTCTGGATAGCGAGTCCCAGTCCCATATCCTCAAGCGGACTGGCACGCAAAGATTTCAAGGCACGACGTGTCTCTTCGATACCAGATCGCGTGGAAATTAAAGATTTTTCCAACAAATCCCGTGCTTTGTTTTCATCCACATCCCAATAGGCCTTGACAGTTTCAAGTGTTACGGAAAGTCCAGTTAGCGTATGTGCTAAAGTGTCGTGTAGCTCGCGCGCCATGCGATTGCGCTCGCGGCTTACGGTAAGATTTTCTAATATACTGGCATAATTGGTCAGTTGAGCATTGGCTTGCTGTAATGATTGCTGTTGGGAGCGCAGACGGGTCATGATCTGGCTGATGAAGATCCCAACTACCAGGAAACTGACGGTTCGAATTGTGGTAATAATAATGAAAGCTGTGAAAGCATTTTGTGGAATGCTTGTGAATAAACCCACGGTGAGCATTTCTATTGTGGCTGTGCTAAAACTGAAAATGATGACGGCCCAAAGCCGATACTGCCAAGCAGTCAGGACCAATCCAATGAAAAGCACAGGAAGTTGCCTTAGTGCCATTCCCTCGAGATTAGACATAGGGCCGGGCGGAAATCGGGGAACGAAAAGATGATGCAATACAATGGGCGCTCCAGCAATGAGCACAATCATGAGCGGCATGAAGGTTTCTCTCAACATCTCACGCATAACATCCCAATAAGACAACAGTAAAAACGTCAAAGCGATCAACCCATTCCCAATATAATACGTTGTTATGGGAAATTTTGGTGCACGCGCATAATTGATGGTATCTACAACTGCCAATGCCAGAAGGTATCCGATCCACATCCAGGCGGCAGTGCGTAGTACACGCGTGTTGTCAAGAGAGATTTGCATGTCCACATCATATCACGGAGGATTTTGTTTGCCTTGTGTTTGTAATCATCCTTTTATCTTTGTACCCGTGACACCTGTCATGGCTGTATGTGCTTAGATGCATGCCGTAAAGCATAAAGTAATGACCGGGGACACTCACGGTTTTTTGAGAAAATACCTAAACTAAAGGTAGATAATTCAAGGAGAAACCGATGACAGCTATAGCCGAAACCATTAAAACGAAAGAACTTGGACGCTTCGCCCGTTTTCTGATAGTGGGCGCGATCGGGACTCTCCTAGATTTCAGCCTGCTTACAGTTTTGAAAGCGGTGGGATTACTTACGCTTTTTGCCAATACAATTTCATTTTCTGCAGGTGTAGTAAACAATTTCACCTGGAATCGCATTTGGACCTTTGCAGATGCAAAAAAAACTGATTGGCGTAAACAATTAGCACAATTCTCACTAGTTAGCCTGATCGGGTTAGTGTTGAACAACACTATCGTATTGATACTGGAGGTACCGTTCGACAATATACTTGGTGGGACTGACATTGGATACTTTCCTGCCAAAGTGATTGCCACGGGAGTAGTAGTTTTCTGGAATTACTTTGCAAATCGTTTTTGGACTTTTAAATCGCAGGTTTCTGTACAGATGGGAATACATACCCCTATTAAAACAACTTTAACTCCAGAGGAGTAAACAATGGCTACATTAACTCTCCCTCACAAAACATCTTTTTTGACTCGCAAGATTGCTCTCGGTATTACACCTGCACACATCCTGGTGTCTGGCATTATGCTGCTTTCAGTAATATTGCATTTTTCTAACTTGGGAGCCATCGATGATGCCAATACTTATTACACAGCTGCTATTAAGAGCATGCTGCAATCGTGGAGCAACTTTTTCTTTGTGGCAGCTGAACCGGGCGGCTCAGTAACCATTGACAAGCCACCACTGGGATTATGGATTGAAGCAGCCTTTGCCTTTGTATTGGGTGTTGAAGGTTGGGTAGTCTCCTTACCTAACATTCTAGCAGGTGTGTTCAGTGTGCCTTTGCTTTATCATCTGGTTAAAAAATATATGGGTGTCACGGCAGGACTTGTCGCTGCTTTAGTATTGGTAGTTACACCTGTTGCAATCGCTACTGACCGTAACAATACCATGGACGGTATGCTGGTATTTACTCTATTACTGGCAGCCTGGGCATTCATCGCTGCAACAGAAACTGGCAAACTCCGCTGGTTAATATTGGGAGCGTTTATCGTAGCTTTGGGCTTCAACATCAAGATGTTACAAGCGTTCTTGCCACTGCCAGCTTTCTATGCATTGTATTTTCTCGGTTCGAAAACGGGTTGGTTTCGCAAGATCTTCAATCTCGGAATCGCGACTATCGTTTTGTTGATCGTTTCCATCTCCTGGGCTGTGATCGTGGATATGACTCCTGCTGATCAGCGCCCGTACATAGGCAGCAGCGAAAACAACACTGTCATGGAATTGATCGTCGGGCACAATGGCCTGTCGCGGCTGTTTGGCGGTGGAGGAAAAAGAAATTCTTCGCAAGCCGGTGGAGTACCTGCTGGACAAACTCCCAACGTCAACCCCAAAGGCGCGAACCCTCAGCCTCTGAAATCTCCTCCGCAGGAGGCGCTAGCTGCTTGCGAAGGTCAATCACAAAACGCATCATGTTCATTCACTTTACCGAATGGTAATACCATTAACGGCACTTGCATCTTTCCCCCAAATACTAACCAGCTAGCCTGTGCTCCCCAAGGAAGACTAATACGTCCACCAGCAGGTGCGCTTGGAGATGGCCCCAACGCCAGTCCAGATGGGCCTCCAAATGATGGTAATACTGGTAATACACCCTTTAGCCACGAGACGGGCTCACCCGGGATTGCACGCTTCTTTGTGTACCCGTTATCGAAGCAGATGTCCTGGTTGTTGCCCTTCGCGCTGATTAGTATTGCTCTGGCAATCTTCGCGGCTCGCATCCGTTTCCCGCTTGAGCCAGAACATAAAGCGCTTCTATTGTGGGGTGGCTGGTTGCTAACCTGCGTGGTCTTCTTCAGTTCAGTTGAAGGTATCTTCCACGCTTACTATGCCATCATGCTGGCACCGGCATTGGGTGCTGTTGTCGGGGGGGGATTTGGTCAATTATGGCGGTGGCAGGCCAATCGTCCTTGGATGAACCTGTTGCTAGTCTTCGCTGCGGCTATCACTATCATCTTCCAGATATTCACCGCTGCCCAATACGGCGCAACAGCTGCATGGGTTTACATTCCGATTATCTTGTTGGTAGCAGCTACTGGGTTGCTATTACTATCTCCCTTGCGAGGAGTAGGATATGTGACCGTACTCACCGCGCTGTTGATCACACCCTTGATTTGGACGGTGATGACAGTCTTCGACGCAACACCGAAAGTAAACCTCCCAACTGCATTTGAGGGTTCACAACAGACTGCCTCTCGGCCGATATCATCCCCGAAGGGTGCTCCGCAATTAAATGAACGAAACAAAGCTAACGAGCAACTGGTGGCCTATCTGCAAGCAAATACCCAGGATACCGAGTATATGGTGGCTGTACCAAGTTCGCAAGTTGGATCACCACTGGTGCTGGCAACCGGGCGTCCAGTGCTGTACATGGGTGGTTTCACCGGTGGTGATCCGGTCATCGATGCAGCCGGGCTAGCTGAAATGGTTGCCAATGGGGAATTGCGTTATGTGATATCTGGCGGTGGTAGGAATAACAAGCAAGATATATCCAATTGGTTGGCTTCGACTTGTACAGTGGTACCTGAGTTTAGTCAGAAGGAAAATCGACCTGATCAATCCCAGAATCGTCCAGATGGACCCAATGGAGGCCCGAGAGATCGTGGTACTCAACCGACTGTGCTGTATCAGTGTGGATAAACAATGAGAAAATGAAAATGAAGAACAAATCAATATTTCTAACAATTATCCTGTTTATGATAGTCACAGCGTGTAATTTCCCTGACAACCAACCGATAATAGAATCTATCGCAAAATCAAGTGAAGAGATCCAATCCATTCCAGAAGTTGCACAGGTAGATCAGGATGAGCTTTTTGGAAAATCAAAATCTGTAAACAACGATACACGAGGTTACATCCTGTTTGCACCGTTGCGCTCAACGACGACCTATTTGATCAACTACGATGGGGACGTGATCCATACCTGGCCTGGCGATTATTTCCCTGGTAACGCGGTCTATCTGTTGGGAAATGGCAATTTACTGCGAACGGGTTCACTTCGTAACAACACTTTTGACGCTGGTGGAGCAGGCGGTATCGTACAAGAAATTGATTGGAATGGAAATGTCCTCTGGGAATTTAGTTATTCCAATGATCAATATAGGTTGCATCACGATGTGGAATATCTGCCAAATGGCAATATTCTGATGATCGCCTGGGAGCATAAAACCGCGGCGGAAGCAATCGCTGCTGGCCGCGATCCCAACCTGTTAAAGGATGGCGCTCTCTGGCCTGATATGTTGATAGAAGTTGATCCAGCTACAAATCAGATAGTTTGGGAGTGGCATGTTTGGGATCATCTGGTGCAAGATTACGATCCTACAAAAGCCAACTATGGGAGTCCATCCGAACATCCAGAGTTGGTTGATATAAACCATGCTGCGATGAATGTTGCCGATTGGAATCACATTAATTCCGTAGACTTCAATCCCGAATTGGATCAAATCTTGCTCAGTGTGCATAATTTCAACGAAATCTGGATAATCGACCATAATACAAATACTGCTGAATCGGCAGGCCCAGACGGCGATTTACTTTATCGTTGGGGCAATCCCCAGGCCTATGATGTTGGAACGTCAGCTGATCAGCAGTTATTTGTCCAGCATGATGCGCAGTGGATCGAGCCCGAACTCCCTGGCGAAGAGGATATTCTGATCTTCAACAACGGAGACCGGCGTTCCCGTTCTTACTCTTCGATTGAGGAAATCACGCCGCTACTCACTGCCGAGGGCATCTACTCCTTGATGGCTGGTAGGGCCTATGGTCCTGCTGCACCAATCTGGAGCTATGTGGCTGCTACCGCAACCGACTTCTATGCCCAGAATATATCTGGCGTACAACGCTTGCCTAGCGGCAATACTCTGATTTGCGATGGTCCGAGTGGAAGATTTTTCGAAGTCACCTCGGCTGGTGAAACCGTCTGGGAGTACGTAAACCCATTTGGTCAAAGTGCTCCAGGAATTGGCGGAAATACAGGTGGGGCCGGAAAAATGGTATTCCGAGCAGTTTATTACCCGACGGACTATACAGGTTTAGTTGGTCGCGATTTGAACGTTGACCTTAATGTTACGGCAGACCAATCGGGGAACGATCAAAACCAAAATCAATCGTCTCCACAAGGAGCGCAGGCACAGGACCTGGGAGGGCAGCGTCAACCCCCCCAAGCCGCGATCAATGCCTGCTCAACGCTGAGTCAAGGAGATGCCTGCACGTTCAATACACCGAGAGGAGCATTTGCCGGTACATGCTCCGCAGTACAAACTCATTTGGCTTGCAAGCCACAGGGCGGTCCCCCGGGTAATTAATCAGTCATGACCGCTGTCATGCTGAAAAGTGAGTGAAATCATAGTGTCCCGAGGTCAAAGGTGATCCGGGACACTATGGATTTAAGCCCAATGTTTCTATACTACTGATGCTTGCATAAAAAGCTAAACTGTAGTTTGATAGAAGCATGAGCAC
>CAZCPP010000232.1:0-1132 GCA_964500655.1 uncultured Anaerolineaceae bacterium
TAGTGCACCAGATTTGATCGTGATGCTAATAGAGCCCAAAGATATATTCATCTATTATCCCTTCTATCAAAAAATCTATCCACTAAAATTCAAAACATTCAAAGGTTAGCTTTGAGATTGCGAAAGTGCTACTTGAAATGGAATATCTCCCTGATAGTATTCGCAAAGTGATTGCCAAACCGGTGGATGAGGTAATGCTTCCTTATGGTTTTCCCAAATGTCAGCATATGCATCGAGCAAATCCAAGCCTTCAATTTCTTTCAATGCTGCAGTACAGAAGGCTTTTGACCGATTTATGCCAGCGCCACAAGCTACAAGTATTCTATTCCCCTTATCCTTTTGATCTCTCACGAATTCAACTCCCTGTTTAATGAGCTCAGGGGGAGTAGGCTCAAAATCTTCAACAGGTAGATAAAGGCAAGTGATCTCTGGATGTTCGACTAATTCTGCCAAAAGAAGCATTGCGTGAATCTGTCTAGCAATAAGCAATTTTTGGTCAATAGTTTCTCTATATTTTCCTATGTACAACCAGGGTCTGATTCTATCCATAGCAAAACCTCAATTAAGAATTCAAAAAGTGCGCCAAAGAATATATGATTTGCAGACGGCTTGCGATCACGATGAACTGCCATGCACACTCTCATAGCCATCGTTCTCAGTAGGTTCCCAAACCTGCCCATTGATAGCGCTGACATTAAAAAAGCCCAGCCTGTGTTTCTTTGCAAGTTCGAATACGGCGCCATAGGCCTGCTCCGCTTCAGGCCACCCAAAACATGCATAGATCAACGTCGATCCAATACTATACTGTGTCAGTTTTGGATTATCGATATCATCGGATGCATAGGGGCCATTCATAGCTGGGTATTCGAGGATCATTTCCAGGAACCATGAGCGAAGTTCCGGGCTACATATTTCAGGATCATCATAATTATGGCCTTCAGGGTAATCCATCTGCTTCCAATACCAATCCATGAAGCCCTCTCGATCAGGGGGAAGCGCTTTGGGATCAAAAACCATCAAATCATAGCTCATGCTCTTTCCTCATTTGAATTTGAATGTAAGTGTATTGATTTCTTTTGCGTAACCCAAATTCATATTTGAATATAAAAAGGAAATCAATACACTTACATTC
>CAZCPP010000232.1:1142-6669 GCA_964500655.1 uncultured Anaerolineaceae bacterium
CGTTGTTGGGATAATACGCATTGAACTCGCTTCAACGCGTATTATCCCAACAACGTACATTATACAAGGTTTAATGTACGTTGTTGGGATAATACGCATTGAACTCGCTTCTTAACTCCCTTGACCAATTTTTTTCACACCGATTTCGACAAGTTCAGTATATTATATTTTAAAATCGATGGCAATCATTTCTGGTTTCATTGTGATTAGTCAAGATGAAAAATAAGTCAGGTGTAATATGATCTTGAACAACCACATCAAACTATCTGATAAACCAAAATGGTAAAATGCATTCTTGTAATCAAAGGAATTTATTAATGAGTAACGACCTCCAAAATCGTGCAATAAATACGCTTCGTTTTCTATCGGCAGATGCTATCCAGCGGGCCAACTCCGGGCACCCCGGGCTCCCGATGGGCGCGGGGGCCATGGCATACACCATCTGGACCCGTCACTTACGTCATAATCCTAAAAATCCAGGGTGGGCGGGCCGCGACCGCTTCATCCTTTCAGGCGGGCACGGTTCGATGCTGCTTTACTCACTTTTGCATCTAACCGGCTATGATCTGTCCCTTGATCAAATCAAGAATTTCAGGCAATGGGACAGCCCCACGCCCGGCCATCCTGAGAGCGAACTGACTCCTGGCATTGAAGTCACCACTGGCCCATTGGGGCAAGGTTTTTCTACGGGCGTTGGCATGGCGATAGCCGCTACGCATCTGGCTGGGACCTATAATCTGCCTGGTTTCGAGCTGATTGATTCGTACATCTATGCCATCGTCACCGATGGCGACCTGATGGAAGGCGTTTCCTCCGAAGCCGCTTCGCTGGCCGGGCATCTGTCGCTTGGGCGCCTGATCTACCTATATGATGACAACAGGATCTCTATCGATGGCTCCACCGAAATAACTTTCACCGAAGATCGCGCCGCGCGCTTCGAAGCTTATGGCTGGCAGGTCCAGAAGGTGGCAGATGGCAATGACGTGGAGGCAATTGACACTGCCATCCAGGTTGCCAAGGAAGATCCGCGCCCCTCACTGATCGTCTGTCGTACGACAATTGGCTTTGGCTCCCCAAATCGTCAGGGTACTTCCAAGGTGCATGGTGAACCGCTAGGGGAAGAAGAATTGCAGCTGGCCAAGGAAAACCTGGGATGGCCTGTGGAACCCAAACTCCACATTCCGGATGACGTCTTGAAGCACTTTCGTACTGCCGTTGAGCGGGGGAAAGCAGCCGAAGCTGATTGGCAAAAACTATACAAGGCATATCTCAAGAAACACCCCGAATTGGGTCAAGAACTGGTGCGCCGTCTGGAAGGGGAATTCCCGGAGGGCTGGGATGATGACCCGCCGTTCTTTCCAGCAGATAAAAAGGGATTGGCCACGCGGGTTGCATCTGGCAAAGCCATTAACGCCCTGGCAGCTAAATTGCCGGAGTTGATTGGCGGGTCGGCAGATCTGGAGCCCTCCACCAAGACCTGGATCGCCGACAGCCCGGCTTTTCAAAAGGATTCTCCAACTGGTCGCAACTTCCATTTTGGGGTTCGCGAGCACGCCATGGGCGCCGCAGTAAACGGAATGGCCCTTTTCGGTGGTGTCATCCCTTACGGCGCCACTTTTTTAGTATTTTCAGACTACATGAAAGGCGCCATTCGCATAGCCGCGTTATCATATACGCAGGCCATTTACGTCTACACCCATGACAGTATCGGCCTGGGCGAAGATGGGCCCACGCATCAGCCAATTGAACATCTGGCTGCGCTGCGTGCTATTCCAAACCTTACCGTTATCCGCCCGGGGGATGCCAATGAAACAGTCGCAGCCTGGAAACAAGCTGTCATACATAAAGACGGCCCAACTGCACTTGTGCTGACTCGCCAGGCGGTTCCTACCTTGGATCGAACAGAAGTGGCTCCTGCGAGTGAACTGTCAAAGGGCGCCTATGTGCTCTCGGATTTCGGCGAAAACGAACCAGAGTTGATCATGATGGCATCGGGTTCCGAGGTGGACCTGGTTTACGAAGCGGCGACCCAATTATCCCTTGAGGGAATCCATGTGCGTGTGGTTTCGTTTCCATCCTGGGAGCTATTCGAGGCACAGGACGAAGAATATCGCGAAGAGGTGCTACCGAAACATATCCGGGCGCGAGTAGCTGTCGAGGCGGGAGCAAGCCTGGGCTGGGATCGATACATTGGGCCCCTTGGAGAAATTGTCTCTCTCGACCGCTTTGGCGCTTCCGCTCCGGCAGATGTCCTTTTTAGTAAATTTGGATTTACGGTTGAAAATATTATTGCTAAGGCCAAAGAGTTGCTATGAAAATTGCGATTGCCTGTGATCACGCCGGCTTCCCATTGAAGGGGGCCGTCTTAGATGTTGTAAAGGCATCCGGGCATGACGTGCTGGATTTGGGGACCCACAACACTGAAAGTGTAGACTATCCTGATTATGCTGAAAAGTTGGGGAATGCAATTCAATCAGGGCAGGCCGAGCGCGGAATTCTCGTATGTGGATCTGGAGTGGGTGCCAGCATCGCTGCCAACAAACTAAGGGGTGTCTATGCGGGTGTCTGCCACGATACCTATTCGGCCCATCAAGGTGTGGAGCATGATGACATGAACGTGCTGTGCCTGGGTGCGCGTATTTTGGGTGTTGAACCGGCTCGCGAAATCGTGGCAGCCTTTTTAAGGGCCCATTTCAGCGGGGACGAACGCCACGTGCGTCGGGTTGGCAAAGTTAGAAAGCTCGAAACGAGTAAGTCCGATTAGGTGAGGTGTTAAGTGAGCGAAATTATAAAAAAGACGACTGACCTGGGTCAGTCTTTATGGTACGACAATATTCAGAGGAAACTACTAGAGAATGGCGATCTGGAAGCCATGATCAAGCGCGGTGATATCCGCGGCGTGACCTCTAACCCATCCATCTTTCATAACGCGATTGCAAAATCAAACGATTACGAATCGGCCTTGATCCCGCTGGCTTGGGCTGGTTGGGAGGCCGAAGATATTTTCTGGCAACTGGCTGTGGAAGATATTCGACAGGCTTGCGATCTGTTCCTGCTGCTGTATGAAGAAACGCAAGGTGGCGATGGATACGTCAGCATTGAGGTCAGCCCTTATCTGGCGAAAAAAACTGACCAAACAATCAAGCAAGCCAGGGCGCTCTGGGAGCGGGTAGATCGTCCAAATTTGATGATCAAAATTCCAGCCACCCTTGAAGGCATTCCGGCCATTCGAAAGACCATCGCCAGCGGCATTAACGTCAATGTGACGCTTATCTTTTCGTTGGCGCGTTACGACCAGGTCATGGATGCCTATCTATCGGGTCTGGAAGACCGCCTGGCGGAGAAAAAACCGCTAGATCAAATTGCATCGGTAGCTTCATTTTTTATCTCGCGCGTTGATACAAAGGTAGACGCACAATTGCCGGAAAGTTCAAATTTACATGGTCAAGCGGCCATCGCCAACGCACGATTGGCTTATGAGGCCTTTACAAAAACTTTTGCTGGCCAACGCTGGGAGACTCTGTATTCCAAAGGTGCGCGTCTTCAGCGCCCACTTTGGGCTTCTACCAGCACCAAGAACCCAGACTATCCCGATACTGCTTACGTGGACACCCTGATTGGGAAACATACTGTAAATACTGTCCCCCCGAATACCTTAGATGCCTTTCGCGAGCATGGTAAGGCTTCAGCGACCATTACTCGTGATATGGATCACGTGCGCTCATTGTTCGGTCAACTCGAAGCCGTTGGCATTTCCATGGATACGATCACGCAAGAGTTGGAAGATGAGGGTGTAGCAGCCTTTGCGGATGCCTTCACGGCTTTACTGGAAACTATCCGGGAACGTTGTGTTACAGTCGCTTCGCAACTGGGCCCACTGGCTGCTTCTGTCTCCAGGCGCATTTCTCAACTGGAAAGTGATACGGTTCCCGCGCGCCTGTGGGAGGCTGATCCCACACTCTGGACGACTGACCCCGAAGGCCAGGCCGAAGTTAAGCAGCGTTTGGGCTGGCTTAGATTACCTGAAACGTCAGAAGCCATTGTGAAAGAGTTGCGCGATTTTGCCGATCAGGTGCACTATGAAGGTATCGTTCGAGTATTGTTATTAGGCATGGGAGGTTCCTCGTTAGCCCCGGAAGTGTTGTCCTTTGTCTTCGCCGATGTAAGCGCCGAGGCCGCCGAGGGGAAACCTTGCCTGTCGATCCTCGATTCGACCGATCCGGCCCAGGTGGCCCAGGCAGCGGAGGACTATCCGCCAGATCAGAGCCTTTACGTTGTTTCCAGTAAATCCGGCGGCACAGCCGAAGTATTAGCTGCGCTGGAATACTTCTGGGAATTATCAGGTGGCGACGGCTCGCGTTTTGTAGCTGTGACCGATCCGGGTACGTCGCTTGAAAAGTTAGCTAAAGAGCGCGGTTTTCGGAAAATATTTAATGCCGATCCGAACGTGGGTGGCCGTTACTCTGCACTAACGTCCTTCGGGCTACTCCCGGCTGCCCTGCTGGGACTGGACCTCAAACGCCTGCTATCGCGTGCCACCTGGATGATGGAGCAATCTGCGCAGGATGTGCCTGCGCCTCGCAACCCGGGCCTGGCGCTGGGTGCTGTCATGGCCGAAGCGACTCTCGCGGGTAGAGACAAGCTGACGATCCTGGCAGACGCGGCACTGATCACCGTTGGTTCGTGGCTGGAACAGCTGATCGCTGAGTCCAGCGGCAAAAAGGGTAGGGGTATCGTCCCGGTTGATCGTGAACCAATTGGTGATGTGTCCAGTTATGGCGAGGACCGCTTGTTCGTGTATCTAAGACAGACCGGAGAGCACGATGAAGTAATGCCTGAGTTACTCGCAGCCGGGCACCCAACTCTGGAGATCGCGGTGCCCACATCTTACGACCTGGCTGCAGAGTTTTATCGCTGGGAAATTGCCACTGCGGTAGCTTGTCACATCCTGGGCGTGAATGCTTTTGACCAGCCGGATGTTGAGGACGCTAAGTTGCGGGCGCGGTCTCAGATCACTGCCTATCAAGAGAGCGGAAAACTCGCGGATGGCGAATATGTGGAATTGAAAGACGCTAAAGTGGCACTCTCCGATTTTTTAAAGCAAGCCAGGGCGGGTGATTATTTCGCTATCGCCGCTTTTCTGCCGCGCAATATGGTCATGATTGCTGATTTACAAGGCTTGCGCGTAGCCATAAGGAATAAGACCAAATCGGCTGTCACATTGGGATTTGGCCCACGCTTCCTGCACTCGACCGGGCAGCTACATAAAGGTGGTGCCAATAACGGATTATTCTTGCAGATCACCGCTGATCCGGAGAATGATATTGAGATTCCAACACAAGATATTAGTTTTGGCACATTGGAACGCGCGCAGGCGATCGGGGATTACGAAGCTTTGGGAGCGCGCGGATCCAGGGTCTTGCGCATTCATTTGTCAAATCCGAATGAAGTACAAAAACTGGCAAAATTTATTTCGAAATAATTTTGTGGAAGTGCGATAGTTAATGATGGCATTGCGGGCACTGTG
>CAZCPP010000233.1:0-6631 GCA_964500655.1 uncultured Anaerolineaceae bacterium
TTAAAGTCTATCCTCTACAAACCGGTCAGGAATTCCATCACTGCTTTATTGAATTCTTCTGGATGTGATTGGTGAGGGACGTGCCCGGCTTTGAGAGTGAATACCTCTGCGGTTGGGATTCTATCAACAACTGGTTGAAATAACGCTGGGCATAGGGTTTGATCATGTGTTCCCCAGGCAACCAAAGTGGGTTGTTTGATGCGATGCAAATCTGCGGTCAGATCGTGAACCGTGTTGGGAATGTTGAATGCGCCAGGGTGAGTGCGTTTGTAGTCCAGGGCAGTCTGAAACCGAATACCCTCGGGCAGGTAATTTGTCCCCTCGCCAATTCGCCCCATAGCCTGGCTGGTGAAATCAATCGCAATTTGAAAGACCCACCTGGGTAAACGTTCCATAACGATCGAATTTAGAGTTGGTCGGCGATAGGTGCGACGTAAGATAAAGGGTAACTGGTCAAGGCGGTAGAAAGGACTGGCGAGCACCATAGCACGTACACGCTCAGGGTGGCGCAGTGTGTAACGCAAGCTGAGGTAACTTCCAAGGGAGTGCCCGATCAGAATCAGGGGTTCGGAGAGTTTGAGAGTGTCAATCCATTGCTCGAAGTGACGAAGTATCCATTTCAATTTATAGGAGCGTGCTTCAGGTTTAGGGCTATCACCATGACCTAGAATGTCAAGAGCATAGCTGTGGTAACCTGCCGTTGTTAATTCGGGCATCAGATTTTCCCAATCATAAAGCGAGGCAGCCAGCCCATGGATGAGGATGACAGGAATGCCTGCTCCCTTTTCCTGATAACTGGCCCAATCGGGGACGCTGTAAGGTTTCCCCTTACGTTGTGGTTGGATTTTTTCTCTGGTTGGAACGATTACCTGCCCCCCAAAAGAGGGCTGATCGCCCCTACTTTGCTGCGATGTGTTTTTCATAGCGCCTGGCCAGTTCTCTCCTTAAGACTTTGCCGATAAATGTTCTGGGGAAATCATCCATAAAGATCACAAAACGTGGCACCAGATGTGGCGGAAGGCGCCGTCTGCAGTAGGCTAGCACAGCATCGGGTGCGGGGCGTTCTTTCCCAGCGATCACAAAGGCAAACGGATTACCTGCCACAGCTACTACAGCAACTTCTTTGATCTGTGGGATTTCATAAATGACCTCTTCCACATCGCGCGGGAAAGCTGGTTTGTCCGGTTTGGCCGGGTACCACATATCAGCTTTGCGCGCGATGATACGGAAATAGCCTTCGGAATCCATTTGTGCCACATCGCCGGTCAGCAACCATCCGTCCCTGGTGATGACTTTTGAGGTAGCCTTTTTATCTCTCCAGTACCCCATCATTACTTGCGGGCCGCGGATAGCAAGCTCGCCAATCTGGCCGGGCTCTACCTCTTTACGTCCACGTTTCAGGTCAACAACGGCGGCTTCGGTGGATGGCACTGGGATACCAATACTGCCAACTTTGCTTTCTCCGTTTAATGGGTTGGCATGTGTGACTGGTGAGGCTTCGGTCAGGCCATAGCCTTCTACCAGGCGACCTTTTGTCAGTTTTTCGAATGCCTCTTGCACTTCTACGGGCAGGGGTGCGGAACCGCTTATGCAAGCGTTGATCGAGCGGATGCCGTATTTCCGCACACCACGGAAATTGTTGATAGCCACATACATACTGGGCACGCCAGGGAAAATCGTAGGGCGATACTTTTTGATAGATTGCAAGATATCTTTGATTTGGAATTGCGCCTTCAATACCAGTGTCGCACCTAAAGTCACTGGCACAGTCAGGGCGGTAGTCAGCCCATAGGAGTGCGAGAAAGGCAGCACTGATAGAAATCGTTCTTTGCTTTCTTTTGCTTCTGGCATCCAGTGGCGGGTTTGCAGGGCATTGGCGACGATATTGTGATGGGATAGCATAACGCCTTTTGCAGCTGCTGTTGTCCCGCCAGTGAACTGAATCACGCCCATGTCTTCAGGTTCGATTTGCAGTGTTGGAGAGCGCCAGCCTTGGCTTGCCAACCAACGACGAAAACTGATCGCACCTGGAGCGGTCAATCCACGATTGCGCCAGCGCAATATTAGTTTCTTGGGCAGTGAGAGATAATCACCCGGATCGGCCAGGACGATGTGGGGAAGATTGACATTTTCCTGTATCTGTCGCGCCAACCCGGCAGCCGGCTTGAGAGTTACCAGCACGCTGGCTTCTACATTCCGAACGATATTGATCAAGTCTTCCGGTTCGGTCAATGGCGGAGTAAATACGGCTGTCATGCCCGCTTTGAGGGTGCCGAAGAAACCAATCACCATTTGCGGAATATTGGGCATCAGCAAGACCACCCGCGCGCCTTTTCCTAATCCCAATGAGAGCAGGGCGTTAGCAAAGCGGTTGGCTTCGTGGTTCAGCCTCCGATAAGTTAAGCGACTACCTTCGAAGATAATGGCTGTTTTTCGAGGGAATCTACGCACGGCCGAACGCAACAGATGGTGCGCAGGGATGTTGGGAATACCGATCGTGTAGGGTATGCCTTTCTCGTAATGTGCCAGCCAGGGACGTTCCCGTTCGAGTATTTCACGATTTGAGACATCGGAAGCAGGCTTATCGTCTCGCCAGGAGCGCTGGGACTCGCCTTCTAGGAAACGTTCGATGGCTCGATTAACCGCTTCGCGTCGCTCGAGCATGACCATGTGTCCTGATACCCTTATATCAACATCATCTGCGCCTGGAATGGAAGGCGCCACTTTTTCGAACATTGGTCGTTCGAAAACAATGTCACGGTGACCGCGGATGACCAGGGTTGGAACCTGTAATTTTTCAAATTTATCCCAACCAACCCACTTTGACAGGTTGGTGTGATAAAAGGGCTTGAGCGCATGTGGAGGGGCAGAAAGCCAGGAGCGTGTAAGAAGACCGACAAGTCGCAGTAACCAAATAGGGAGGTTTAAGCCGATCCTGAAAAGCGGATTAAGTTTGAATTCCCCCGCAGTAGCCATCAAGATCAGGCCTTCAATATGCTCGGGATGGTTGAGCGCATATTCTGTTACGATGGCGCCGCCATAGGAATGCCCGACCAGCACGATTTTTTCTTTCACTTTGAGTGTCTTGAACGCGGCTTCAATATCTGCCTGGATGTGCGGCATGTCGTATCCGCTGGAAGGTTTATCTGAAAGACCGTGTCCGCGTAAATCGAGTGCGATGGCCCGGTTTTCAAGTGATATTGCCTGGAGTTGATGCCTCCATTGACTGGCCTGTCCGCCGAAGCCGTGCAGGAATACAAACGTCCGTTGTGGCCTGTCTGGGGAGATGTCGATTGCTGAGAGGCGCACCAACGGATCAGTAGAGACGCGTACTTCATGCCGGTAGAGGTCCAGGTCAGTATTCATAGTGAAAGTGTACAAGAGTTGATACTAATTGTCAATTTTCAGGCTCGTGCTATACTGGTTTTGCATAAACAACTTGTGCTATGGGAGTGTGAAGATGACAGACGCAAAATCAATTTTATCTTCTGTACCCTCTAAAAAGATGTATCGGTTTTTGTTCAATGAAGCCGTGGACGGTATAGCTCTAACTGATCTAGAGACAGGCGTTATCCTCGATTGTAATAAAGCGTTAGCAAAACTGCTGGGGCGGAAGAAATCAAAAATAACCGGACAGCCACAAGCCATACTATATCCACCTGAGGACATTATTGATGGGTTTTCAAAATCATTCTTAAAGTATCGCAAGGGCAAAAAGAGAAAAACTGTAGAGACGCGGGTGATTACCCAAAAAGGGGAGATCAAATTTGTTGAAATTAACGTAAAAGTGATCGAGGTTGATGGTCAAAAGATATCTCAAGAATTTTTTCGCGATATTACCGAACGAAAACAGATGGAAGAAGTGCTTGAGGAAAATAAGGAAAAGTATCGGATGTTCAGCGAAGTTGCCTTTGAAGCGATTTTTATTTCCGAAAAGGGTGTTTGCCTGGAGCAAAATGAAACAGCGGCGCAGATGTTTGGCTATTCGGATGAAGAAGCACTTGGCCGAGTCGGTACAGAATGGATCGCCCCCGAAGACCGCGAAATGGTGATGGAAAATATGCTCGCGGGATACGAAGAGCCGTTTAAGGCAACTGCCTTGCGAAAAGATGGTTCAACATTCCCGGCGATGATTCAGGGGAAAACGATAACCTATCAAGGAAGAAGGGTTTACGTTACGTCTTTGCGTGACATCACCGAGCGCAAACAGATGGAAGAAGCCTTGCGTCGTCGCGCAGAGGAGATGAGTGCATTGCAAAAAACTGTGCTCGGTATTACTACGACTGCCGAATTACCTGAATTGTTAGTATCTATTGTCAAGCAAGCGACAGAGCTTTTGCATGCATCAAGCGGTGGCCTTTACCTGACAGAGGCACAACACCAGCGTGTGCGCTGTGTAGTTAGTTACAATACGCCCCGCGATTTCACTGGCACACTGCTCGATTATGGCGAAGGCGCAGCAGGTTCTGTGGCTCAAACGGGACGGCCCCTGATCATTGATGACTACCGTAAATGGTCGGGAAGAGCGAGTGTATATGAGGAAGAACAACCCTTCCAAGCCATCATCAGCGTACCTCTTATCTGGCAAGGCAATGTCACCGGTGTAATTCATGCACTCCGTGAGAGGAAACAAGGGAAATTTTCTCAAGAAGAATTAAAGCTGTTAACGTTGTTTGCCGATCACGCCGCTGTTGCTGTTGAGAATGCCCGTTTGTATGGTTCCATCGAACAAGAACTGACTGAGCGCAAACGGTCAGAAGAAGCGCTGGAGGAGAGCGAAAAGAGATTTCGTAACATTTACGAAAGAGTTGAAGATGTTATTTACGAAACAGACCCTACTGGCCGTATCACTGGAGTCAGCCCTTCAATTGAAAAGCATAGCGGCTACCGGCCTGAGGAACTGATTGGCCAGAAAACGGTAGACTTCTACCTCTACCCAGATGAGAGCGCGGCCCTGTGGTCGGCTATGGAGGCCGAGGGTTCAGTCAGTGATTTCGAAATACATACGAAGAAAAAAAATGGAGAAATCTCTGTTTTCTCCGTCAATGCGCACGTTGTATATGATACGAATGGACAGCCTGTGAAAACCGAAGGTATTTTGCGAGACATCACCGAGCGCGTGCGGGCGGAGGAGGCGCTGCGCGAGAGCGAAGAGCGATATCGCAACATCTACACGAGAGTTAATGACATAATTTATGAGACGGACTTTAATGGACACATCACTGGGATCAGTCCCTCTGTCGAAAGGAATACCGGTTACCGGCCCGAAGAACTGATTGGCAGGAACGTGCTAGATTTCTATGCCCATCCGGATGAGTACGAGGCCCTGTGGGGAGAAATGGAGGCCGCGGGAACGGTCAATGATTTCAAAATACAACTGAAGAAAAAAAACGGGGAAATAATCGATATCTCCATCACAGCGCACATTGTATTTGATGCGGATGGACAGCCTGTGAAAACCGAAGGTGTTCTGCGCGACATCAGCAAGCGGGTGCAGGCGGAAGATGCGCTGAAGGAGAGCGAGGAGCGCTATCGTAACTTGTTCAACAGTGTGCCGGTGGGCATCTATCGTTCTACACCGGATGGGCGCTTCCTGGATGGGAACCCCGCCTTAATTGAAATATTAGGCTTTCCAGATCAAGAAACCATGCTGGCTGCCAATATCAAGGACTTATATCTTGATGAAAGTGTCCGTGATCAGGAACTGGTCTTGATAGAGCAAGGTGATGTTATCAGCAACTACCGTATGCAGTTGCGCCGTTATGATGATGCTGTCATTTGGGTGCAGGATAGCGCCAACGCAGTCCGCAACAGTTCAGGTCAGACAGTGCACTACTATGGCCGGCTGGAGGACATCACCGAGCGGACGTGGACGGAGATGGAATTGCAAAGAGCAAATAAACAACTACAAACTCATCTGGCTGAGATCAAGGAGTTGGAAGCTGCTTTACGCGAGCAAGCCACCCGGGATCCGCTCACAGGATTATTCAACCGTCGCCACATGGAAGATGTACTCAAACAGGAGCTTGCCAGGGCGTCGCGAAAGAAGGAGCCGCTTAGCGTTGTTATCCTTGATCTTGACCGCCTGAAAGAGATCAACGACATCTATGGCCATATGACAGGTGGTGACAAAGCATTGCAAATATTAGCAGATACTCTCAAGCAGATGTGCCGTGAGGAAGATACGCCCTGCCGTTATGGTGGTGATGAATTTTTAGTTATTCTTTACGACACACCCGCGCAAGTGGCCTATGAGCGCGCATCGCAATGGAAAGAAGCTGTCGCCAAGATAAAAATTGCATCCAACGACAGGGAATTTGGGATCACCTTTTCAGCAGGCGTAGCGGCATTCCCAACCCACGGGTCAACCGTTGAGGGAATCCTCCTACATGCCGACAGGGCGCTCTATCGCGCCAAGGAACTTGGCCGTGATCAGGTGATGGTCTACCAGCAAGGGGGTTCGAAATGAAAGACCAGAATAAAACCAAAGCCCAGCTAATAGTTGAATTGGAAGAAACGCGCCGGCGCGTTTCTGAATTGGAGCAATCTGAAACCGAGTGCGTGCGGGCGGAGGAGAGGTTACGCGAAAGCGAGCAACATGAACAATAAATGGAAGATATATATTTTGTTA
>CAZCPP010000234.1:0-6583 GCA_964500655.1 uncultured Anaerolineaceae bacterium
CTTCAGTTACAACTTCATAAGATTCGAAGAACAATTTGTGATAATCATTTGTTAAAAGGAGAAGATAAAAAAGCGCGGGGATCCCCCACAACCACTTTTCACTACCGCTTATACGCTCACGGCCAAAACCCGTCAATTTGACAGACAACAAAAACCAAGCTGTTGGAACCAGCATAATCCCCAAATACATAATACTGTTCCATGCTATTTGCCAACCCAGATCTGGCGAAATCAATTGAATCGCATTCGCTATCGCCCAGAGTGAGCCTCCAAACATAAGCGTAGAAAATGCATTCGATTCACGCTTTTTTACCGGGCGGCTCTGGATATATAAACCGATCCCCAATGTGATTATTCCGGGGATCAATTGCCAGATTAGAAAAGGATTAGTTTGAAATTCCATACCGGATTAGTTGTTAGTCAAGCAGCTTTGTAAATGTGAGAATATTCCCTTCTTCGGAGGATTGATAGTCAATATTGTCCATGGTCTGGTAGATCAGGTACAAACCCATACCACCGAGTTCTTGGTCCTCAAGAGCCGCTTCAACGTCCGGCATTGGGGTTGCTTCTGGCTCAAAGACATGCCCAAAGTCGGTGATCTGAACCAGGATGCGGCCCGGTTCGATGCGGAAGGAGAGAATGATCGAGCCGGGATCCATACCCTCGTATCCATGCTCGATAACATTGGTGCAGGCTTCGTCTACAGCCAACTTCAGATCCAGGATCGTATCATCAGTGATGTCGTGTTGGGCACAACATGATGTAATGAAATCTCGGAACTTTTGCAAAGACTCGAGCTCAGCAGCATGGGTGATTTGGAATCGTTGAGACATCTTGACTCCTAGTACCGCACCAACTCATAGTTGCGGGAGTAGTGATTATTTAAAAAACATAAATTCATATAGTTGCACTCTTTCTTGAAAGTGCGGCACTAGTACTCAGCCTCCGGGAAAGTGTTTGCCCCGGCGTGGCGACCGATCTGCTTGATCATTTTCAGGTCATCCCATTTCCTATCGATGGCTTCCAGTATGCCATCATGAATCGCCCAGGCGCGCCCGCGCACCGTGTTCCACTGGTCGGATTGGCGAAATGGTGTACTGCCATCCAAAGCTTTGTGTAATAGGCCGCCCGGTTGAAATTCTTCGTGGATGGTGTCCATCAGCTTATGACCCTTAGAATAAGCGAAACCGCGTTTCTCGAATATCCAGGCCGAAACATAAGACAAAGGCTCCAACAAGAAGGCGTGATGGGCCATCATGGTCAGGAAGGTCTCGATGTGATTGAACACAATTTGAGAGCAGCGTAAGCCAGTGCGAATTTGGCCAGGAGCCAAACCAGCCCGCATGGCTTTTTCTTCCTCCTTTAAATTGCGGCGTACGGTGCCAAATAGAGTCTCTTTACCTTCATTGTCTATATCGGTGTGGAACTTTTCACTGGTCGGATCGTTGGCGATTAAAAAGTTCAGGTCAATACCATTGTATTGATTATCGGTCAGTTCAAGATAGAAAAACTCGTTGTGCGGATCCTCCCCATACCAGGCTGAGATTTTAACCAGGTTGGTTTCGGGCTTGGCAACCAACTTGACCTGTGTGAGTTTATCGGGGTTTTTCCAAGTGCGTGGATTGATATCGAAACCGGCCAACACCTGGATAGGAATTAACGTGCGATATAAACGCAGCTTGGGATTCTCGGGTAGGCTGTTCAAATTTTTTATCGTAACAGGTAAGTGAGCATCCCCGATCAGTTGTGAGATGGAAATATTCCCCGGATCAGGGGTAATTTTTTTGGGTTTATCTGTGACGCGTAATCGTTTGAACATAACTGTAACTGGTCTATCCCGATAGATTTATACCATATTACTATTGTTTGATTTATTCCTGCAACATGCAAACAATAGCGGACTAAAATTCTAGTCCGCTATTGTTTTTTATTTTTCACATAATTTACGGCCCCCAGTAATCGGGATAGGCATCGTAATATTCGTCATCCATGAGTTGTACGGGGTTAGAGCCATCCACATCCATCATCCACAAATCTGTGTTACCAGTCCGATCAGAATAGAAAATGATCTGCTTTCCATCCGTTGTCCAGGTTGTGCCATCATCATAGGTGGCATCCTTGGTAAGGCGAAAAACGCTGTCCAAGTCCCCATCTTTATCGATTATATACAAGTCGGTAAAGTTTCCGCCCTGCGGATACGTAAATGCTATCCGCTCCCCATCTGGTGAGGGGGACGCGTCCCGGATATTTGAATTCGAATCGGTCACCGGAACGATATCTGACCCGTCAGTCTTCATCAAATAGATTTCTAGGTTCTCTCCACCTCTTCCTGAGATGAATATGATCTCTTCCCCATTCCCCGACCAACGTGGATTGAAATCGGGCACATCCGGATCGTCCAGGATCTCGACCAAATTACTTCCATCCGCATCCATGATGTAGATATCGGGCGTATCCTTGGGCTCATTCTGGTGATCGGATTGAAAGACGATCTGTGACCCATCTGGTGACCAATCGCCGTTGTTGCTGCTGAAATCGGTCAATTGCGTCAGGTCCCCCCCATCGAAATCTATAGTGTACAGGTTCCAGACCCCCGGAACTGCGAAAAGAATCTTACTCCCATCTGGTGACCATTTTGGCAAGACGACCGCATCGAAGCCCGTATTGAGCGGTGTGATTTCGTTGGTTTCTAGATCTAATATATATAGGTCAGACTTGTCGGGATCATCACCCCGATTGGAAACAAATACGACTCGTGGCCCAGTGGGAAGTGGTATTGGGGTTGGTTCGGGTGTAGCGGTAGGTTCAGGTGGTTTGGTTGGGGCCGGCGGTTCGGTGGGTTCGGGAGCTTGAGCACAAGCCCCCAGGGATATGGCAAGGACGAGCAGAAATACAAGTAGTCTTCTCACGGCTTTTCTCCTTTTGGTTTTCGGGAGGATATCAAGGTATTCTATCCAGCACCCACCTGGCAGCCATGATGCAACAGCGTAGCAGTCAACCCCTACCTCCCAACTCTGGTTTTATTATATAGCCACAACTACAATTTCAACAATCTGCCATGATCCTTTAACCATTTCCGCAATTTTTTATACTCTGGGATAATCGCACTTACATTCGCCCAAAAAACTTTGGAATGATTTAATGCCTTCAAGTGACACAACTCATGCACTACTACATAGTCGATCACTTCCGGTGGTGCCATCACCAATCGCCAGGTCAAACTCAGAGTTCCTTTCGCGCTACACGAACCCCAGCGTGTACGCGCTGAAGAAATTCGTAGCTTTTTAGGTTGGAAGTTGTGGCTACGCGCAAAATATTCGATACGCTCGCTAAGCACTTTTCGGGCTTGTCTCTTGTACCAGTTTTCAAAAACGGATCGAGCCTGTGGTTGTGCGGACTTTTTCAGCTTGAATTCCTCGTCCAAAACGAGGGCAAGTTTCCCATCCGGCACGATGCGCAATGGATATTCCTCTCCAAAGAAGGTGAACTTTTCCCCATCCACAAACTGCCTGGGAGGCAGCGCTTCTTCCCGCGCCTTGGCTTGCTTCCGGTTAATCCAATCCTGTTTTTCCTCGATAAAGCGCCAAATATCAGTCTCTTTCATGCGCTGTGGAGCACGCACCGTTAGTGAACCGTCTGGTTCGACGATCAGGGAAAGGGTTTTGCGTTTGCTGCGGACTAACTTATCCACTTCGATCATAACGGCCAACTATACCATGAGCGAGTATAATCGCCAAAAACATTGCGGAGGCATTATGCGCCCTGATTGGGATTCGTACTTCATAAAAATTGCTGCGGCTGTTTCCGAGCGCTCTACTTGTGACCGTGCCTTTGTAGGCTGTGTACTGGTGCTCGAAAAACGCATTCTAACAACCGGCTTCAACGGCTCGCCCGCTGGGCAGGAACACTGTGACGAAAGCGGTCATTGGATGGTTGACGGACACTGCATACGCACTATCCATGCCGAGACGAACGCCATCATCCAGGCTGCCCTGCATGGCATTTCTACGCGCGGCTCGACTTGCTACGTCACGCATTTACCCTGCATCAATTGCACCAAGGCCCTCATCAACGCCGGTATCACGCGCATTGTTTACGATGAAGCCTATCGCGTGGACGAGAATGCAATGTCATTTTTAACTGCCGCCGAAATCGAGCTGACGCAACACGTGAACAACAACAATAAACCTTAATTAACAGGGTGCATTTCCCTATGGAATCAATTTTCCCACACGAATTCTCAGTCCCCGATGATGCAGTTGATGAGAACGGACACGTCAACAACGTCATGTACGTGCAATGGATGCAGGATGCAGCTGTTCGTCATTACGAGGCTTTGGGTGGTAAATAGATTACACAAGAGTTAGGTGCTACCTGGGTTGTGCGTTCGCACAAAGTTGAATACTTTCGACCAGCCTTTTCAGGTGAACGTATCCGTGTAGAAACTTGGGTCAAGAACTTACGCAAAGTACGCTCATTGCGCTGTTATCGCTTTATCAGGGTTTCAGATGAAATAGAATTGGTACGAGGTGAAACAGACTGGGTTTTTGTGGAAGCAAACTCAGACCGCCCGGTGGCCATCCCTCCAGAAGTGTCCAGTTTGTTTACACTAAATAAGGAAAAATAGAAACACAATTTATTAGCCCTCAATTACCATAGCAAATCGCCTTTTTTATCCTATAATTAAGCCAGTCGCTTGTTTTTTTAGATTAACTCCGGTTTGGGTGAGGATAAATGCCAGGAGAAGCCGTGCCCCGAATATTGCAGGTAAATTATCTAGGTGGATTTATACTTACTTGCCAGGATGGCCAACAGTCACAACCTGTTGCATTGACAGTTCCCCCCACGATAAAATCCCAATCTCTGCTGGCTTTTTTAATTCTCCAGCGAGATCGCGCTCACTCGCGCGAAAATTTGATAGGTATGTTCTGGGGGGATTCCCCTACCCATAAAGCACGGCGATCGCTTTCTACCGCTCTCTGGCATATCCGTCGATGTTTCCCTGAGCATGACCCCATTGAAAGTACCTCCCAAGTCATTCAATTTTGTTTAGATGGGAGAGTTGAGCTTGATACGGAGAAATTTAAGGAATTAATCAACCAGGGGACTATTACCGATTTTAAAAAGGCCACATCCATATACAAAGGGAATTTCCTAGATGGCTTTTACGATGATTGGGTAATCAGTGAGCGTTTTCGTTTGCAATCACTGTTTATCGAATCCCTGGCCAAATTGATGCTGCTCCAAGAAGAGGCTGGTGATTTTAATAATGCACTGCTTACCGGCCAACAATTATTAGCCCTAGACTCTCTGCGCGAAGACGCCCACCGGCTGCTTATGCGTGTACATTGCGCGTTAGGACAACGCAATTCCGCCCTGGAACAATATCATACCTGCCAGAAACAGCTAAGAGAAGAATTAGACGTTGAGCCCACACCAGAAACCAGCGAACTATTTCAAGAAATTCAAAGCGGGGCTTATACAATCGGGCAGGTTGTCCCAACTGTAACAGAATCACCGGTTGTCAGAACAACCCAAATCGTTCGCAGTCCGCTGGATGCGGTAGCACGCTTGGTCCTGGTTGGTAGGGAAAAAGAACTGACCACCCTGAACGAACAATGGAATGGGGATTGCAATATGGTAATGGTTACCGGAGAAGCCGGGGTGGGCAAAACTTGCTTATTGGAAACCTTTGCTGAGACCATGAACGCTCAAGGAACACGCGTGCTGTGGGGGCGCTGTTACGAGTTTGAACGTTTGTTACCTTATCAACCCATCACGGAGGCATTACGACACAGTTTTGCAGGATCAACTACCGAGACAATAGATCGTTTTCCGAAATGGGTCATCACTGAGTTGGGCAGATTGCTTCCGGAAATGGGTGAAGATCGAACAGAACATAATAGATATCCTTCAACTAGTAACGATCAGGAGCAAATGCGTCTGTTTGAGGGAATACACCACTATTTATCGGGGTTAACTAATACTAATCGATTACTCCTGGTGTTAGAAGATTTACATTGGGCCGCTGAATCAACCTTGGAATTACTCCACTATTTAGTTCGTAAAGTATGCCAATCTGGTAAACCCATACTCATTGCAGGCAGTTACCGTCCAGAATTTCTTGGAGAGCAACACCTATTAATGGAATTCCAAAGGCAACTTGAAATAGATGGATTGGCATTCTCGATACAGCTATCACCCCTGTCACTAACAAACGTAGAACAACTAATATATAAATTGTCGGGGGAAGTTGAAGCAATCATCCCGCTGGCAAAAAAGCTACACCAAGAAACAGAAGGTAATCCCTTCTTTCTGGTGGAAACGATCAAAGCGTTATTTGAAACTGGTGAAATGAGCCTGGTCGATGGCGCCTGGCAGGGCAAATTCGATCGGGCAAGCCGGAGAGATATCCCCCTTCCCAAAAGTGTCAGCAAGGTTATTCAATCGAGGGTTAATCGGCTAGATAAAGCTTCACAAGAGGCTTTACGAATCGCCTCAATTATTGGACGTGAGTTTGATTTTGAATTACTAACTCATGTTACGCAGTGATTGGCTGAATAGAAAGCTCAGACTGCAAACT
>CAZCPP010000235.1:0-6537 GCA_964500655.1 uncultured Anaerolineaceae bacterium
ACCCGAATTCCACGCCCTGGCCCGAGCTTTTCGACCGACCGGTTGTGATTAACCTTCAGCAGATGGGAGACGATGCCGATAAGTGTTTCACAATGGCTTTGCTGCTAAATTTTCTGTATGAGTATCGCCAGGCGCAACATGAAATTGAAGGTTCGCCTGAATCAAGTAACTTACGTCACCTGGCGATTATCGAGGAAGCACATCGAATTTTGCGCAAAGCTACATCCAGTGTAGGAGAATCTAATCCCCAGGCTAAAATGGGTGATATGTTTTCTGACATCCTGGCTGAAATTCGCGCTTACGGTCAGGGTCTGGCAATCATTGATCAGGTGCCGGCCAAGCTAGTTCCTGATGCAATCAAAAACACCAACCTGAAGATCATCCACCGCCTGGTTGCAGCCGATGACCGCGACGCCATGGCCAGCGCAATGGCACTGACTGACGATCAGGCTAAAGTGATTGCCCGCCTGAAAGTGGGGCAGGCTATCGTATCCGGGATTCAGGATGATATGGCGTCCTGGGTCAAGATACTCCTGTCGCCGATTCCGCGAACAGATAAAAAGACAAGAAAAGGCAAATAATCCCTGAAACAAGGTTGAGCTGAGGAGGAACGTATGTCGACTAAACTTACTGCAGAATCCATCAAAAAAGCAATTTCGTATTTCTATCTGGTCTCCTTTTGTCCCCCGGCACAGATCGAGGAACATAAGAAGAGTCTCGCTCCCCTGCGAAAGCAAATGGCCAAATCTGCGGAAATGAGCGAGTCAAAGTTCTTCAAGGTGGCCATTCCTGAAGTCTGCCGACGGATTGTTGCCTTTCACGAGGACACGCGCGAACCAAGCATGGGGTGGATCGACGCGCTGATCAAGACGGCCAAAAAGGCAGACAAAAAGGCTGAAAATGCCTATGCTTTCCAGGAAATGATGTCAGAGATTGCCCGCCTGCCCCAAAGAGCTTTGCCTGATAATCGCCTGCATCGCCAAAAAGGCTGTGCTTTGTGCCGGCTGCCGTGTCATTATGGTTTCTTCTCTCTTGTTTCCGATCCAGAATTCGGGACACTGCAAGAGATGCTCGAAGTAGAAGCCAACCGAGACAAAGAAACACAATCTGCCATCCGACCTGTCTGGAATTTTACGTTCTCACATCTTGTACAAGTCATCGACTTTAATGATAACTTTACAATTCACCAAGGACATCTTGGCAATCTATCCTATTGCCTGCTCATGCTGGCGATGGCCAAATCCCGACTGGCCTTGCCTGAAAAGCAATTGAAGGTCTATCAGGCCATCAATCAACAACTCATTCGCACTTAACTAATTTGCAAATAGGAACAGAGACCTATTCCTTTTCTAACCAGAACCAATATAATATAATCACAACTAAATAAATTCCTGAAACATCACAAATAGCTTCTTACTCTGTTCGGGACTGAAACCACTACCCCTTGGGTTGCTGTGCTTCGGTCATGTACATGAGCAAGGAGCTTTTCGTTTTTTCAGGCAAAGAAAGGAGATTTTATAAGATCAAACAAAACCGCCCAGACAAAGAGTTCACTACATGAGGCATTATCAATAGTATTTCAGCTCTCCTCGCAAGAACTCGACCGATAGTTAGCTGCATATTTCAACAACATACAACTAATCACAAAAAAGGAGAGATCGAAATGGAAGATAACATCAATTCAAACGAAGATCAATTGGAATCTGGCGAGGCTCGCAACACAGAAAACAAGGAATTGGACGACGCCACAAGTGAACCCCGCGCTCACGTTGAACAAAGCGGCGATTACCAACAGGCCGAAGCAATCCAGGACACATTGACCCATCTAACTGATGGAATTGAGCCTGCGGATGTACCCTTGCAACCGGTCAAGCCTCTTGGCGATGCAAAAGATTTACCGCTACCCTGCCCTCCTGGTGATCTGCCGGACGGCAGCGCCAAGCTGGGTGACAATACATATTCACCAAACCCGGGTATTCCAAAAGACGGGGGGGGTTGGCTGCCTGAAACTAATGAGAACATGCAGCTTCAGAATGCACGCGAGGTTTCTAACCCAGCCACCTCAAACGAAACCATTGACCCTAGCCAATTGGAATATGAGCCTGGTCCCGTTCAGCAGCCCCCGGATTGGGATCATGGCCCCCCGAAAGATAAGGTCAATCTAGAAGATGAGAACACCGTGCTTGGGCGCCAGCCCAAGGTGCGCGAAGATCTTGGTGACCTGAAGCCAGCTGGCTCAGATGATGACGATAAAGAGGAAGCGACGCCCATCAACTTGCCTGGCCCAACCGTTGCAGAAGCGCCAGAACCAGGCCCTCATCCCTTTCCTAATGTCGCAATAGAAGATGATGGCTCAGGTGGACGAATGATTGAAGTTGGCCTATCGCCAGATGATGTAAAGATATCAGAAAAAGGGATCGGCGCTAATATATCGAAACCAGCAGATCCAAATGAACCTCCGCCGCCTCCAGACATGAGCAGTCAAACCGCGCTCTCACCCGATGATGTAAAACTTGAGGGCGGACAAAGCACCTATCAAACCATATCAGATGAACCGCATAGCATGAAAAACGAAGAAGAAGGCCTTGCGAATCAAGCAAAAATACGCAGCGATCTGGATGATATTTCCTTTGAAAAGGGTGAAGACGGAAAAGATGAAGCCACACCAATCAATTTGCCAGGCACGCAGCAGGTTAGCGATGATCCAGATCGTGGGCCAAACCCATTTACAAACGAAGGGTCAAACTCAGTCGCGAAAGACCACCCCGACACTGGCGGTAATGTGGCCCAAAAGCCAGACCCTGAACCTTGGCCTAAAGGGAATGATGTTACAGGCTTGCCAATCCCCTTGTTTAATGCTCCGGATTTTGAAGCCATGAACACCTCTGAGCAATCCGTGGTGGAAATCATTGGCAAAGCCATCACCGACAAAGAATATCGCACCACGCTGTTTGCCGATGTAAAAGGTGCAGTTGCCGGGTATGAAATGGCCGACGAAGATCAAATCGCTCTCGGTGAAATGACAAATGAAGCCTTTGATTTCTTTGCCACCGAGGTAGATACTCGTTTTAGTGAAGCTAAGGTAGATGTTCCCGAGGCGGAACATCAGAGTCTGTTGGCTCAAGTCGTTCACGCTGTTTGGCGAGACCTCAACCCGGGCAGCTTGACATATGTCCTTGCTTACAAAATTCCACAGAAGTATCTGTAAGGAGTTGACGACTCAGGCAAATTTCTGGGTGAACCAAACCTCGGCGGAGGTTACTGGACAAACATGGACCCTGGCAATCTGGAGTACTACACCCCCGATATGCTGGAAGATGCTCTGGCAAAGACGCAGGCCAAGCGATCTACAAACTTATTCAAATAGTGACTTACATAAAAGGAGAATATAATGAAAACCAAATTCTATACCTTGATTAAATACCTCGCCCTGCTGTGCACCTTGTCAGCACTGGTGAGCACGGCGGCCTGTGCGATGCCGTTCAAAATCGTACCCAATACTCAAATCGAAGAAGGCCCGCCCCCAGGCGAAGAACCTTCTCTTGAAGAAATGCAGCCTGAGCACGAAGGCGAAGAGGGTGAACCCCATGAAGGAGAGCAACCCTCCGATGAAGTATGGATCGAATTCGAGGCTGAGCGCACGGAACTGCAGCCCGGTGAATGCACCATGCTCTTCTGGCACGTCGAAGGCGGCGGTTTCGGTGCTTTTCTAAATGGTGAACCGGTCGAGCGCGACGGTGAACGAGAAGTCTGCCCGGACGAACCGATGGGCTTTTTCCTTGAAGTGGACCTGGGTGAAAGAATGGAAGGCCGCGGAATTGAGATCACTATGGGTGGCATGACTGCTGATGAACCGCCTCCCGCAAGCAGCGGCTCGAGCGGCGGCGGCTGCCCTGGCGCGCCGGTGATTTCATCCTTCACCGCCAGCCCAAGCACCATCAACGCCGGTGACAAATCACGGCTCGAATGGGGTCCGGTGACCAATGGAAATACAGATGAGTTGGTTGGATCGGTGGAAATCGACCACAGCATCGGCAGCATGGGATCACCGGGCTCATCTTGGGCCAGCCCCACGTCCACCACTACCTATACACTGACAGCCACCGGCTGCGGCGGCACGGCCACAAAACAGGTCACTGTCACCGTTGGTGGAGGGTCTAGCGGCGGTTCTAGCGGTGGTTCCAGTGGTGGATCTGGTGGCGCCTTCACAGCCGACATCGCCGTGACCGATATTTATCCCGGCAACCAACCTCTTGGGCAATTTCATGTGCGCATCACCAACCACGGGCCAGGGACACTAAATAAAGTGTCGGTTCCCGTCGTTTGCCAGGGAACTGAAGTCGATCTCAATACAAGCATCTCTACTGGTGGAGTCGATCAATTTAATTTAACATTGAGCATGACACCCGGTGAAACACATTCCTACCCAACCGGGGTATCGTTTGACTTCAACGTAAATTCATATATGCTAATGTGTGAGGTTCAACCTGGTTTCAACGACACAGACCCTGGAAATAATAAGTACGGGGAAGGTTTTAATGGATTGAAATATATCGGACCTTGATCCAAATGAATACAATTGGAGCGATATCAGGGCGACCTGGACAACTACACCCCCATGTACTTGCAGAGGCTGAGAAGAAGCAAAAGACCTCGAAATGATGCATACAACCGAATGAATAAAAGCTGATAGGAGAATTCAATGGAAGATAACATTAACCCCCCAACAGAAGAATTTGAATTTGAAGAGGCACGAGGCGCTGAAGAACAGGCATTGGACGATGCCACCAATGAACCCCGCACTCACGTTGAACAAACCGGCGATTACAAGCAATCTGAAGCGGTTCAAAGCACTTTTGAAACCGTGGTAGACAACACAATTTCCGCTGAAAACTCAGTAGATATGCCTGCCACCGCAAAAGACGAGATCACTGATGGGAAATCCGAAGGCACTGTCAGAGACCCGCTCACGGGAAAGGGCGGAGAAAACCAGAGCGGCTCATCTGGCGGCGAATCTTCAGACAACCCAGTGTTGGATCATACAGCAGAAAGCAAGACCCCCACCGAAGCAATTTCCGATTCAAAGAAAGTCGGGCGTGGACCTGGCGGCGAAGTTCCCCCCAGCGAAATTGACGGCAACGATCCTGTTTATGAAGTGGACCCAAATACTTCTGGCCTCGGAAAAGATATCAACGAAGGTACCAATCAGGCAGAAGGAAAGACTGGCGATTTAGATCCCCAGCGCATTGATGGGGGTCAACTCCCTGAAGAACTGCAAGCTCCCTTTGGCAAGGGCAAAGATGGCCTGCTATTCCCCGGTGGAGGTAGAAACATCCCCGGAGGTGGAAAAGACGAGATACCTGGCGGGAGCACCACATCGGGCGGCGGGCCGCCGGTTGGTAACTATGGATCTGGCTCTAAGGGCAAAGGTAAGGGAAAAGGAGATGCAGGTCGAGAACAACGGCAAAGAGATGTGAATATGGCCAGATATATTGATAACGCACCTATGTCAGATACATCTGTCCCTTACATGGGCAGCAATGGAACTGTATGGGTCTACGACAAAGAGACAGGAATCTGGTCTCCTAAAGCTAATACTCTTGAAGGCGACCAGCCAATGCCTTACACAGGTTCCGGTAATTGGGGTGGTGGTGACCATGACCCCAATGAGCCAGTGGGCGGCCCTGATGGCGATTCTGGCAAGATCTTTCCTGTCTACTATGGTAATAAAGGTTCTGGGGGCGATACTGGTGGCAGAACCCCCGGTGATAAGGACGGCGATGACGACTCAGGCAAATTCCTGGGTGATCCAAACCTCGGCGGCGGTTACTGGACGAATAAAGACCCCGGCGATCTAGATTACTACACCCCCGATATGCTTGAAAAGACCAAGAAAGATGCCAACAATAAAGGCTAATTTCCAATAGATTAGACTTATAGTAAAAGTCAACACAATATTTTTCTCTTGGCGGCTGCTCGCCGCCGGTGACGGCGACGAGAGCACTAATACAAAGGGTCTAATGTAAATAACGAAGTGGTTGAGTTAGTAATATTCTCAGCCACTTCGTTATGAAATACGATCCAGAAATTACTCTCCTCTTTCCCAGGCAGCGCACATTTCATGGCTTTCTCCAGCTTCATCGGGTCGATCCAGAGCTTCCAGCAAACCACCCCTGTGTTGGCTACTTATCTCATCCACCGAGATTCTTAGCCAGAAATTGACACAGACAACTCACATTTCTTTACGTATTTGTTTCCCGTGCAAATCAAAAATCATGGAATGAAATTCCAACTCAAACCATTCATCAAACATCACTGGGGTGCGTTTCTTTGGCCAGATATTGGGGTCCCGACACCATGAACCTAACTCAATCTCAAAAAGCTCCCGTTTGAGTGCTTGGATATACTCAAGCGCTTCATCTTCATTAACCATTTCAGGGATCAGATATGTGTGACAATCCCGCTGAATATAGGCAAAAGAAACAGGAGAATCTTGATCAGGCTGTGCATTGATCCAATCCACATAGGGTTGCTTGG
>CAZCPP010000236.1:0-6446 GCA_964500655.1 uncultured Anaerolineaceae bacterium
GATCCACCCCATCTGCACTTCGAGCCCGGACGAAGTGTCGTAGCGCGGGCCGGAGTAGCAATCTATCGTGTCAATACCGTCAAGCGACAGGGGGCGCGAACATGGTCACTTGTAGATGGTGGCATGGCGGATAATCCACGTTTTGCGCTGTATGGGGCTAGGTATTCTGCTTTAACGGTAACAGGTGTAAATCGGGAAAGAAGCGATAATGTTCATATAGCCGGACCATATTGTGAATCCGGTGATGTCATGATTGAAAATTTACTTATGCCAAATATCGAGCAGGGAGAATTGATCGCAATTCCAATGAGTGGAGCGTATCAGTTAAGCATGTCCAGCAATTACAATGGTGCACGCCGACCTGCTGTTCTATGGTTGGCAAATGGAGGAGCAACACTCATCCAAAGGCGGGAAACGACAGATGATCTAACTGGTAGAGATTTTGGTCTTGATTGATTTATCCGGTATTTTTTGAGTAATCGTTGAGAATGTCACGGTCAGTAAAAATAAATTCTGTACGGTTTATTTGAATTGCTCCCTCTTCTGCAAAACGGTATAAAATCCGACAAGCCATTTCTCGCGTAGTACCTACGTGAGAAGCCATCTCATCCAATGTCAGGTGACGAGGCACTACGTCCTGACTGGCCGGGAATTGCTCCAGTAGAAGACGTGCCATTCGACCGGTAAGGGATTGAAAAGCCAATTTTTCAACAATATCGCTGGCAAACTGCGCGCGTTGAATGGCCAGGCGAGATAACTCCCAGGACAATCGTCCATTGTCCAAAATATATGGCATCAGATCATCGTGAGACCATAGCAATAGTTCACAATCATGTAATGACTTTAGCGCTGCAGGCATGGGTGCATTTTCGATAAAAAAAGCCAATCCCCAAAATACCTCCCCCGTTGTTATGGTCGTGAGGGTCAGGCTGCGACCTTCTGGCGATTCTTTAATTGCTGTAACTTCACCCCTTAGGACAAAAAACAGATTGGGCCACACATCTCCGTTATGTACTATCCATTCACCCTGTTTGAAATCCTGCTTTCGCATAATAGAATTTATCTTTTGGAAAACATCTTTATCCAAGTGGGAAAATATTGGATTGTTTAATAAGGTACTACTATTATCCACTTTGCAACCTGCTTTCAAATGATTGAGTTTGATAAAGAATTCTACAATGGATTTGCGTTAAGTCAAAGACAAAGATGTCTTTATTGGGTTAAATTTCACATAAGTGATTTGGCAAAGGGATCATAAATGATAAATACAAGGAATATTCTTTACACCCTGATTTTAATAATAACTTGCTTCCTTGTTGCCTGTGCGCGGGAAAAAACAGTTTGCCCACCGGAAATAAGCACGCCTCAAATCACCTTTCAACTTGTTAACCTTATCGAACTGCCTCCTCCAACCCTCTCTGCCTCTACCCAATTAGAAGTTGGAGGTAGGATGCTAGCGGTTGATAAAGTTGTTGATTACCCTCTCTGTAATGACAACTGGAGCGGAACAGTTTATGTCAGTTGCGACGCTCAAGTCGCCGAATGGGATCCGGAAGAGGGTTCCCGATTCTTTAAAGGTTGCAATCTAACTATCGACCCAGATGCTGTCATTTATGTCGCTGCGCACAATGACACCCCGCTCTACAAAGGATGTTCTTGCCATACAGGTGAAGTTTATGAAATCAACAAGCGTTGAGTAATTCTAAAGGAAAAATGAATGAAACGATCACAAATACTAACTCTGTTCTTTGTAATCTCTCTCACGATAATATCAACGGCCTGCGAGCGTGAACGGACCGGTTGCGATGATGAAGCAGCGACCCCAAAACCAACCCTCCAACTTACGGATCTCCTTGCCCAAACTCCTGAACCAGATTTAGATAAGACACCTATCCAGATAGAAATTAAAGGCAAAATGACCCAAGTCGATAAGCTGGTTGACTATCCTATCTGTAATGACGACTGGAACGGCATAGTTTATATCAATTGTGATGCCCAGGTCGCAGAGGCTGAACTTGACGCTAATGATAATCCGCTTTTCTTCAAGGGCTGTGATCTAAATATTGAGCCCAACACTGTGGTGTATGTTGCCGCACACAATGATGCTGCCTACTACAAAGGCTGTTCTTGTCACACAGGAGAAGTTATACAACCCTAAGTTGAACAATTTGCGTTAAAGCAAAGCTATTATTTGCAATTTGTGCTATCTTTCACATAGAGAATTTATATTTTGATTATAGATTGTCTCTAATGCTAATAAAGTGAGATAAGGAGAATAACATGGAACGAAATAATAAACTTGGTAGCATCGTGGCTCTAGTTGCCGGCCTGATGGGGATTATCGGGCACTTTGTCATCTTCTTGAACTGGTATTTCAAAGGGATGGCAGCCGAAGCCGCAGAACCTGGTTGTGAAATCTTGCTGAAATATATCAACCCTGCCATGGCAGACCTGGGTATCGTTGGTGGGGTTTTCTTCTTGGTAAGCGCCTATGGTTTCTTCAAGGAGAAAAGCTGGGCTTTTCTCATGTCTGTTATCGGCATTGTGTTGTCGCTACAAGGCGCCTGGTTCATTAATGTACCCTTCATGGCTGGAGGCTTGCCACCAGTCTACTTTACCATCTTTTGGCCTTTCGCGATCATTTACTTTTTGATCATGGTTCCAGTCGGAAAGCTGAGTTGGAGCCGCACGATGGTTGGATTTTTGGCTGGAATGGCCTGGATCTTCTGCTTGATGAACGGCATTGCCAGCTTGAGCCGCATCATTACTATTGGTGCGCCATTCTTTACTTTGGTACAGCGCATGCATTGGTTTGCAATGGCAGGTTGGGGCGTCACAACTGTTTCGATCCTGATGGGCGCTAAAGAATGGACCTGGGTGACCGGATTTACAGCCGGAGTCTTGGAATTGGTTGTTGGTTTTCCTCTGGCCTTCGTTACCGCCCAAGAGCTAGGTCGTTTTTCCCTCTTTTCCCTGGCTCCAATTTGCTGCCTGATCTTGGTTGCGATCATGGTCTGGCCAGGAGGGCTATGGCAAAGGTGGACTGAAGCAGAAGTAGAAGTAGAAGGTACAAGTTAGAGAGTTGACGCTCGCTTATAGAGAAACTGCCCCACAAAGGAGAATTGTTGGGGCAGTTTTTCGTTTGTAGAGTGAGTTAGCAATGTGATATTTGTCACAGACTTGGATGGTTGTCAGTGCAATAATGACAATAACTCTTTCAAATGATTCGTGTTCAAGAATATGAATCAAACCTCAAAAAAGGAGAATGCAAATGAATCACCCAAATGTACTTGACATCATCCTTCTACTTATCACGGGCTTGACTGCAGTCTACCTGATCTGGCGCTTTTGGAAACGCTGGAGCTGGGAGAAGGAACCTTATGCCTGGTATTACATCCTGGGCTTTGTTGTGCTTTTCGTTAGCGGCGTACTGCTCATCTTCATGGGCTATGGAATTTTAGGCACGCCGTTCGTGCTAACTGTTGCCAGTCTGATCCCGCTGGGCATATCAATGGGCATTGCAGAGCAATACTATCCGGACTGGAAGAAACCCTTCAAATGGTTCGCAACACTGGGCTTTTTAGCCATTGCTATTTCAAGTTTCGCGGGAATGGAAACCCTACGAAAGATCTCTGTACCACTCTTTCACGGCGTGGCCGGGCTAGTGATATTCCTGGGCCCATTCTTCGTGAACAGATTCCAACAGGCTAAGAAAGCAGCTAAAGGCTTTGAATGGGTTGGCATCGGCGGTTTACTGATCGGTATCGGTGGCATCGCGCTGGCCTTCCTGTCCGTTGACAAACCTCTGTTGGGCATATTCACCGCTGACCTGGTATTCAATATCCTATCCGGTATACTATTCCTCATGACCATGGCGTTCGCCTGGGGCTTCGTAAAAGACATCAAAAACTAACAGGCAAAACTCGTTAGGCTGACAACGATATTGTCAGCCTAACGTCATTTAAGGAATTACCTAAGGCAAAGACCACTGGCTTGATTTGTGATAATCTGGATAAAAACACAAATCAGCCAGTTCTATAAACTCATTTTGGAGGCACCTTTTATGCAGGTAATTACAAAACGATTCAACTACCTCTTCGGCTCCACGAAAGGCTTGATCTTGGTAGCAATTGCCATGATCGCTATCGTGACAGCGATTTGGGGCATGCTCTCCGGTCCGATGGCTGAGATGGGTGTGCGCGAGATAGTTGTCAAAGCCTTGAAAATGGATTTGGTGCAGGCCGAGCGTGAAGGTCGTATCATCATCCTGTACCATGCTATCGCAATGGCTGTGGTTGCAATCGAAGTTTATATGATCAATAGCCTGCTGAAGATGAAAGAATTCTTCAAGACAGCTATCAACGCTACCATCACGGTCGGATATATCTTTGCTATGGTCTTCGGCATGTTATTTGCCTACTTCGGGCACAATTGGATATTCCATGGGCTCTACATTTTCGGTCTATCATTGATCTTTTTTGCAGGGCTGATGTTAGCTGTGGCGCTATGGCCCTGGAACCCGGACTACTACGTTACAAACAAAGAATATGCTTCAACCAAGAAAGGTGTCGACCTGGAGCGGGTTGCTTTCTTCACCATGGCTGTTGCAACCCTGGGCTCAGCCTTGTTTGGTGCCATTCCCGGTTCATATTTCGGCAATGGATTTGAAGCCTTCCTGGCAGAAAATGTCATCCGTAATCCGCACAAAACCTTACTAGAAGATTCGATTATCGGTCATTTGCACATTATGCTGACCCTGATCGCAGTAGCACTTTCGCTCATTGTGGGTCGTTGGCTGGATTTCAAAGGAAAATTACACACCCTGGCAATGCACCTGATGTGGACCGGCACGATCGTTATCTCGATTGGCGCCTGGTCGGTTATCTTGGTCGAATGGGCGCACACCATTATCTACGTTGGTTCGGTGCTGGTCATGCTCTCGGCGCTTATGTTGGTTATCTTTGGTTGGAGCAAATTCATCCGCGAGGGGGTGGCAGACAACCAAAAGCCCACCTTCGGGCAGAAAATGAAAGCCCTGGTTGATGACCCGCTAAAATTTGGTCCGCTATGGCAGATGGTCTTCATGAATTTCAACGTCAGTGGCGTGGGCATCTTCATGGCTGTCAAGCTGGATGAGATCATGCGCGTCATGCCTTGGCGTGAGGAACGCGTTACGCTAACTGGGCACTGGCATATTCTTTCTGCCCTCATCGCCACTATCATCCTGATGTACTACGGCGATATGATCGGGCTAAAGGGCAAAGTTCGGAAGTGGTATGGCTGGAGCATCATCATTCTTTCTGATATCGCTTTTGGTTCAGTTACACTATTTGAGCTAAAACGACTCTTCATCAGTGAAGCCGAGCAGCAACCGCTGGTGAATACATTGATGATTCTGGCGGATTTTGGCCTGGGTATGATCCTGGTCATTCTCGCAATGATTATGATATGGAGACTATCCGATTTATTCAAGAAGGGTGGGCGTTGGACTGAAGAAGTGGACCAAGAACTCGCGCAGGAGGTGAGTTAATGAAACGCATCATTCTAAATCTCACCCTGCTGACCGTTTTATTGGTCTCCTGTGGCCCCGTCGATTTGAACGCTCCAATGCCAACATTTGATACAAGTGTAGACCCTGAAGCCTGGGCACCAATCCCGGCTGGCGAATTCCATTTCGGTCAGTTCCACGATATGGAAACCACCAATGCCTACGAGATCATGATCACCAACGTTACTATCAAACAATATGCCATTTTCTTAAACGAAGCGCTGGTTGCAGGTTATATCAAGGTTGATGGCGACCAAATCGTCGGATATTACCCGGGTGATGAATTCAACGGTGGCAAGCATGAAGAGAAGATCGAAGCGGGTGATTGGGCATTTATTCCGCTTGATGATCCCTCTCAGCGTATCGAATTCGATGATACATCCTTTTCCGTTCAATCCGGATACGAAACCCATCCAATGACAATGGTCACCTGGTTTGGCGCCTGGGGCTATTGCAAATACTACCAATATCGTTTACCCACCGAAGCGGAATGGGAAAAAGCCGCTCGCGGCACCGATGAACGCCCCTTCCCCTGGGGTGATGAAATTCATCGAGAAAATGCAAACTTCTACTCCAGCCGTGACCCATTTGAAGATATGAGCAATTTCGGCTCGCGTACTTCCCCGGTTGGCTTCTACAATGGCAAGAAATATGGAGACTACCAGACACTGGACTCGGTTTCACCCTATGGCCTATACGACATGGCCGGCAATGTCTGGCAGTGGACAGCCAATATTTATCCTGAACAACACTATCGCTATATGCGTGGCGGATCAAAAGACACCTATGAGATGGATTTACGAATATGGGTGCGCAACAACGCCACACCCACATATTACAGCCCTGGTGTGGGATTCAGGTGTGTGAGGTAAAATTATATTTAGTAGTAGGGGCAGGT
>CAZCPP010000237.1:0-6442 GCA_964500655.1 uncultured Anaerolineaceae bacterium
TTGGAGAATCCTTGTCGATCAACTATTCATTTGTTAAAGTGTCCGGTAGCTAGGTTTGTCAATAAAAGCTACAAATACATGTCACTGCGATAAGGATAGCAATCTACCGGTGCAGTGACATACGTTTGCAAGGAGCACGTATGTCTGAACTGGTAATCAAAAACTTACACGTCAGCATAGAAGACAAAGAGATTTTGAAAGGTCTCGACCTTACCGTTAAACAGGGCGAAATTCACGCCATCATGGGACCCAATGGAACTGGCAAGTCCACATTAGCATATACCCTGATGGGACATCCTAATTATGAAGTAACCGGAGGGGAAATTGGGTTCAAAGGAGAAAATATCCTTGAGCTCGACCCAGACGAGAGATCGCGTTTGGGCCTGTTTCTAGCTTTTCAATATCCGGTTGCAATCCCGGGTGTGACCATGGCGAATTTCTTGCGTTCGGCATTGAATTCCCGCCGGCGCGCGGAAAATCCCGATGATAAGGGTATGCCCATCCCCGAATTTCGGGTGATGCTCAAAGAGAAGATGGACGTGCTTAAGATGGATCATGCTTTTGCCGGCCGTTATTTGAATGATGGTTTTTCGGGTGGAGAAAAGAAGCGCGCTGAGATCCTGCAAATGGCAGCCCTAAGACCGGAAATCGCTATTCTGGATGAAACAGATTCGGGCTTAGATATCGATGCCTTGCGTGTAGTCTCTGAAGGTGTCAATGCATTGACCGGTCCCGAATTGGGCGTTTTGGTGATCACACATTACCAACGTCTGTTGAACTACATCAAGCCCAATTACGTACATATCATGTATGGTGGCAAAATTGTTGAATCCGGTGGCCCCGAATTAGCCTTACACCTGGAAGAGCATGGCTATGATTGGATTCGCGAAAAGTATGATAGCGAGGAAGTAGCAGTATAGAACAACCCTTTAGTGGTAGAAGTTGAGAGGTACTGATGAGCGACGAGAAACTCCTCGAAAATATCGGACAATATAAATACGGTTTTCACGACTCGGATGAAGATTACGTTTTCAAAGCCGATAAAGGCTTGAGCCGCGAAGTTGTGGAACAGATATCCCGAATGAAGGACGAGCCGGAGTGGATGCTCGATTTCCGCCTGAAGGCTTACGAGCATTTCCGAAGTCGTCCGATGCCGACCTGGGGTCCTGATCTTTCTGGCTTAGACTTGGAAAATATTTACTATTATGTAAAACCGACCGAAGGCAGCGAAAAGAATTGGGACGATGTGCCCGATGATATCAAAAACACCTTCGATAAGTTGGGCATCCCCGAAGCCGAGCAGAAGTTCCTGGCGGGCGTAGGTGCGCAGTACGAATCCGAGATGGTCTATCACTCTATTCAGGAACATCTCGAGAGTCAGGGCGTAATCTTTTTATCCATTGAAGATGGCCTGCGTGAGCACCCCGATTTGTTCCGTGAATATTTTGGCACCGTTATCCCGATTGAAGACAATACCCTGGCAGCACTCAACAGCGCCGTCTGGTCGGGTGGATCATTTGTATATGTTCCCAAAGGCGTCAAAGTGGATCTGCCCTTACAGGCTTATTTTCGGCTGAACATTGCCAATGTCGGTCAATTTGAGCGCTCGCTTATCATCGTGGATGAAGGCGCGCAGGTGCACTATGTGGAAGGTTGTACCGCTCCGCAGTACACTACCGACTCGTTCCATTCAGGAGTAATTGAGATTATTGTCAAAGAGGGTGCACGCTCGCGTTACACCACCATTCAGAACTGGTCGAACAATGTCTATAACCTGGTGACTCAACGTGCTAAGGTGTTTGCCAACGGCACCCACGAGTGGGTGGATGCCAACCTGGGCTCCAAGGTCACCATGAAGTATCCGTCTTGCTATTTGATGGAACCCGGTGCACGCGGTGAAATGTTATCCATGGCCTTCGCAGGCGCCGGCCAGGTTCAGGATGCGGGCAGTAAGATGATCCATTTTGCGCCCAACACCACCAGCAAGATCACTTCCAAATCTATCAGCAAGAACGGTGGACGCGCATCCTATCGTGGCCTGCTCAAGGTCTACCAGGGCGCCAAGGGTGTCAAATCCAATGTGGTCTGTGATGCGCTGTTGCTTGATCCACAGTCACAGTCTGACACCTATCCCTATATCGAAATTGACGAAGATGACGTCACCATTGGGCACGAAGCTTCGGTTTCGAAGGTTGGCGAAGAACAGCTTTTCTATCTAATGTCGCGTGGCCTGAGCGAAGAAGAAGCCACCACCATGGTGGTCTCCGGCTTTATCGAGCCGCTGGTCAAAGAGCTGCCGATGGAATACGCGGTCGAAATGAACCGCCTGATCCAGTTGCAGATGGAAGGTAGTATAGGCTAACAAGTTGTCATTGCGAGGAGCGAAGCGACGCGGCAATCTAGAAGTTATTGGTTACATGAGATTGCCATGCCCCTCAGGAGGGTCGCATGCGTGCCCGCGCACGGTCCAGGCAATGACAGAGCACTAGTAAAAATATCATGACAGACAAACCCAAAGTAGTGGTATCAAAAACCAGACGGACGCGTTCAGCCGCCCGTGAATTTTCCTTCACCAAGAAAGACATTCCGGCTCTGAAAGATTCAGCCCTGGCCTCTTTCCGGACCCAGGCCTGGGAAGCCTTTGAACGCCTGGACCTACCGAAAACGACCAAGGAACCCTGGCGTCGCACTGACTTACGCAGGCTGCCGGCGAATGCCTTTACCTTACCGGCTGAGGGTGCACATCAGGGTTTGCCCTCCATCCCGGACGAGCTGCTCAAGCCCCTGGTCGCTGACCAGCACGGCGGGCAGATCGTGCTCAAACCAGGCGGAGTAGATATTGATTTGGATGAAACAATTTCAAAACAAGGTGTTATCTTTACTGATTTCAAAACTGCTCAAGTGGAACATCCTGAAATTGTGGCCCGCATCCTTGGCGAAGTTGTCAAGCCGGAAGAAGGCAAGTTTGCTGCACTGGCGGGTGCCTTATCGCAAAACGGTGTGCTGTTGTACGTACCCAAGAACGTACAGGTCGAACAACCCCTACACAGCATCTTTTGGGGTCCTGGTGCGTTTGCACATGTATCACACCTACTTGTGCTGGTCGATGAAGGTGCCTCGGTGACCTTCGTGCACGAATCGGCCTCGCCAGATGAAAAAGGCGTGGATACCATGCACGCGGGCATCGTTGAGCTCAAGGTTGAGCGGGGCGCCAACCTGAAATTCGTTGAATTGCAATCCTGGGGCAAGCACGTTTGGAACTTCAGCCATGAACGTGCTCGTGTTGAACGGGATGGCCACCTGGATTGGATCTTCGGCGCCATTGGCTCACACCTGACCAAGAACTTCTCTGAACTGGACTTGGTCGGTGAAGGCTCGAATGGTAGAATGTCTGGATTTTATTTCACAGATGGAAAGCAGCACCTGGACCATGACACCCAGCAAAACCACTTTGCGCCCAACACCACCAGCGACCTGCTCTTCAAGGGTGCGCTAAAAGGGGCGAGTCGCTCGGTCTGGCAGGGCATGATCTACGTCGCGCCCGGGGCGCAGAAAACGGACGGCTATCAGGCAAATCGCAACCTGGTATTAGACGACCAGGCGCGCGCTGATTCCATTCCCGGCCTGGAGATCATGGCTGACGATGTGCGCTGCACGCATGGTGCTACTATTGGAAAAATAGAAGAAGAACCACTCTTCTATTTGAAATCACGCGGCATCCCGCAGGATGAAGCTGAACGCTTGGTTGTAGAAGGTTTCTTTGACCCTATTATGCAGCGCATCCCGTTTGAGGGCGTTCGGGAGCGTTTCCAAGCTGCAATTCTTGAGAAGATGCTGAGTGAATAACATCTCATAGTTGAAAATATTTACGTAATAACGTAGAGTATAGATGATTCTATAATATATAGAGTACAGTATGACAAAAACTACAAAAAAGAAAAAAAAGCGAGAGGCTAAAGGACGGCGCTCTTCGCGTGGAGGTCGAATGGGACAAATCTCATATATGCGTGACCCGGGTGTGGAGCATGACTTCGAGGTAAGTGATACCGTTGAGGTGTATTGCGATCATGAAATTGATGGTGAACGCACGCGCGGATGGTTGCAGTGCATTATTGTCCAGATTGACAATAAATTAGTTGCCGTGCAATTTCAAACCAACGTATACCTGACCGACGGATGGATGGTTCCTGATCGCATCTTGTGGTATCCGATCAATTCGGAACACATTCGCCCGGAGCCGGGAAAGAAATCAAAGAAAAAAGGGAAAGAGATTCCGGATTACTAGACACTTAGTTCGCAGTTAATTATTCAAATGAGCCTTGACGTTACTCGCATCCGTGCCGACTTTCCAATCCTGAACCGTGAAACCAGCCCAGGCGTCCCGGTGGCTTATCTCGATTCGACTGCCACGGCCCAGAAGCCGGCGGCCGTGATCGATGCGATGGATGATTTCTATAAACGCACGAATGCCAACATCCATCGTGGCGTGCATACCTTGGCGGAAGAAGCGACCGCGCTTTATGAGGGTGCGCGCGAGAAAGTCGCTAAGTTCATCAATGCGCCCTCCGCCAAGCAGGTCGTATTCACACGCAACACCACCGAGTCTATCAACCTGGTAGCCTACACCTGGGCGCGCGCTAACCTGAAATCAGGCGACCTAGTCATCCTGACCGAAATGGAGCACCACTCCAACCTGGTTCCCTGGCACATTCTGAAAGCGGAGCGCGGGATCAAGCTCGAATTCATCCCCGTGACCGAAGACGGCCTACTCGACCTGGAGGCCTACCGCGCGCTTCTGGACCAAAGCCCGAAGCTGGTCTCGTTTACGCACATGTCGAATGTGCTCGGCACGATCAACCCGGCGGAAGAGATCATCCGTTTGGCGCACGAAGCCGGTGCAGTGACCTTGGTAGACGGCGCCCAATCGGTGCCGCATTTTTCCGTCGATGTGCAAAAGCTGAACCTGGATTTCCTGGCCTTCTCGGCCCATAAAATGGTCGGCCCAACCGGCATAGGCGTGCTGTATGGCAAAGTAGATTTACTGGAAGAAATGCCGCCTTTTCTGGGCGGCGGCGACATGATCAAGACCGTACGGCTGCGGGAATTTGTTTCCAACTCTTTGCCGCACAAATTCGAAGCCGGGACGCCGGCGATCGCCGAAGCGGTGGGCTTTGGCGCAGCTGTCGATTACCTGACCTCGGTCGGGATGGATGCCATCGCTGCTCATGAGCACGAAATAACGGAATATGCTCTCGAACGGTTGGAAGAAGTGCCAGGCGTGAAGGTATTTGGGCCCAGCGCGCAAGACAAGGGCGGGGTGGCTGCGTTCACCTTCGAGGGTGTGCACCCGCATGACGTGGCGCAGATCCTGGATCGCGACGGTGTGGCCGTCCGAGCCGGTCATCATTGCGCCCAACCCCTGCATGAGAAATTTGGCATCACCGCCACTTCGCGGGCCAGTTTTTATCTGTACAACACCAAGGGTGAAGTGGATAAGATGATCGAGGGGATTTACAAAGTGAAAGAGATTTTTGGCTAAAATGGACGACCTGTATCGCGAACAAATCATTGAAAGATATAAAGAGCCGCTCTTCCGCGGTCATCTCGACCCGCACGATATCCAGTTCGAGGATGATAATCCGTTATGCGGCGATCACATCGAAGTAACCCTGCGCGTAAATGGAGATGATAAGGTTATTGAAGCCGCCTTTGACGGGCATGGTTGCGCCATCTCGCAAGCCTCAGCAGACCTGCTGATCGAATCCATTCACGGCAAGACGATCGAGGAAGTGCGCGCTATGAACAAGGAAAACGTACTCGATTTGCTAGGCATCGACCTGGGCCCCGTGCGCCTGAAATGCGCGCTGTTATCGCTGAAGGTGCTAAAAGCTGGCGTCTATGGTTTAGGCGAAGCCACGGACGATTTGGTGGAATGAAGATTCCCTCTCCTTCTGGGAGAGGGGTAGGGTGAGGGTTCATGTTCAACTACACTCAACTCGAAGAAGATAAAGTAGATTATGTCGAAATCGCGCCCGTCAGCGAGCTGCCCAACGGCGAACGCTTGTTCGTAGACGTGGGTGATACGCCAGTGGTGGTCTTCAACATCGCCGGGGAGTTCTTCGCCATCGGTGACGTATGCACCCACGACGACGGCCCGCTCGGGGACGGCGACCTTGAAGGCCACAACGTGGTTTGCCCCCGTCACGGCGCGGAGTTCGATCTGCGGACTGGTAAGGCAGTTTCGATGCCGGCCGTGGTGGACATCCCGGCACACTCCGTCCAGGTGCGGGAGGGGGTCATTTTCATCGGGATTCCAAAATAACCAAATATTATTTTTGATAAAAATCCCCGTCAGCAATGGCGGGGATTTTATAATTCGCATATTCTTTAAGTAATTATCGGAAAGAACTTTAAAAACATATACAAGAAAAGGAAAAAGAAT
>CAZCPP010000238.1:0-6437 GCA_964500655.1 uncultured Anaerolineaceae bacterium
TTGCGGATGAAGGTGGCTTCGCGCTCGTCGACGATGCTGAAACGGGTTTCGAGGCCTACCACAGCGGGTTTCTCACGGACAATGTCGTGCGCCAGTCCATGCAGCGTGCGCACGCGGTAGCCCAGGTGCGGGAGCAGCCCACGCGCCTGAACAAAGCCGCTGATACGGTTGGAGAAGTTATCAACGGCCGAGTTGACCAGTGTGACGACCAGCACTTCCTGGTCGGTATCCAGGCGGCCTTCAGCGATCAGGCGCGCAGCCAGGGCGGAGAGCACGTGCGTTTTACCAGAACCCGGCACAGCAGCGATACCCATCTTGCCGTGGGTGTAATCGAGGATGGCACCCTGGTGGGGGCGAGGGGTGAAAGGAGTTGTCATTTATTTCCAAAATCTTCAATAAATCTATCGTACATCTTGCGGTAGTCAATATTGAAATTTTCCTCTACAGTTACATTCAATGATTTTAGTAATTCTATTTTGCCTTTATCCTTCTCTTTTTCAGAATCACTAGACCAGTAGTAAAAGATAGTAGGTCCACATTTGATATGGTACCTTGCTTCATATTGGGCTTTGAAAGTTAATAGCCACCAAATATCTACTTCAGAATAATCCAAAGAAAACCCCACAACATGAATTTCATCTCGCAAAAAAACATCACCCCAAGAGTATCTCGAGTCGGATTTTTCAAAATTATATCGACGCATTCTGAAAGGCGATTTCTTTTTGGATGTTAAGTGTTTTCGTAAATGTTCTAGCTGCCCAGAATATTGTTCGTGCCCGAGGGTAATAGTTGCGGGTTTTTTAACTTCTCCATGAATATGCCAAATATTAGAATTGGCTACTTTCACTCGGCGAAAAACACTGTAACGCGTTTCGTTTCTGAAGAATTCAAACTCTGAAATATCCGATACTGAATTTTCTAAAGAATAATCATAATTAGAAGTGATAATATGGTTAATGTCTAAATTCATGATTCGTTTATGATAGGGATTGGATACCATTTTACTTAACAGGCTGGCAACTTTTTCCTTCAATGGCGTAATCCCACGCTTACTATTTTCTAATTTCTTTGATGAGAATCCCTCATATATTAACGTGAAAGGTACATATTCTTTATGTTTGAGTAGCTCTTCGCCACCTACCTCTCTTGCTAAATCAGATATCACGTCATTCCAGCCCACACCAAAATTTGTTAATCTATTAATGCCATTTCCTAAAAAGAGGGTCTTCCCCATATCAACCTCCATTAGTCTAACCAGAAGAATATCATTGCTACATCAACATCTAGCGAGAATTTTTCATTTGATTGGTTTTCTAAGTAAATAATACTCCAACCAGGGCTTTAGGTCGGTCAGATATGGCAGATCTTTGCTAATATCCAAAATATCATCTTGATCCGCAACCAAGCCATTTAATGCTGCTTGGGTGGATGGATAAACCGGTAACTCACCAGCATATATCTGGTCTACGAACGTTTTGTAATAACTGGAGATATCATCCATGTAGGTCGGGTTATACGTTATTGGGGCATTGCTGGCAATCATCAACTCGTTCAGATAATGATCCGCATAGGGGAAAACGTGGGCGATGGTATGGGGCACGATGCGATCCTCCATCATCCAGGCGCATAGCACACCACCAGGGCTTAAATGATCGAGATATAGACCCAGGGCTTGTTCTGAATATAGGTTGTTGTGCCCGGCAAAATGTTCGCGCAAGGGATCAATAGCGATCAGGTCGAATTTTTCATCGGGATAGGTATTCAAGTAGCGGCGACCATCGTCAACGATATAGGTGATGCGGGGGTCGGCGAAAGTAACGCGGGCGGATTCAAGATTCTCTTCCAAGAAAGGTGCAATATCGCCCAGCAGTTCAACCACAACAATCTCATCCACACTGGGAACGGCATTGAAAAATAGCGTTGTATAACCACCACCAAAACCAATCACCAGCACCCGTTTCGGCTCAGATGCGCCCGCACAGGCCAGCGCCCTGTTCTCATAGATGCCCTCAGGCGGGAAAAAGCTATTAACTTCGCCACCTATCCAGAACAAACCAGCATCTCTGTCCGTGCCAGGTACAAAAGTCAGTGCTAGCACACTATCGCCTGATTCGGAGATGACTGCCTCTTGCCGCATCCCGGTCTCATACAGACGAGTATAGAATTGGCCTTTTCCGGGTGTTATTAAAATTCCAAATAGCAGTACTGCTCCAAATAACGTTAAATGCCGTAGGTCGCGGTTGAAATGCTCATTTCTCGATATGTTTAAGAAATAAAAAACCGAGAATGATACTGTCAATAACGAGAGTAGTTTCAGGGTCCATTCTGAGCCGATACCGGGGAGTAAGATAAAGCTGATCACAAGTGTCCCTGCCACGGAGCCGATAATATTCGCGAGATGGATATCCCCAACCCGCCGACCTGCCAGGGTAGGGTTGTTGATGGCAATGCGATCCAGGACGGGCAATCCACCTCCAAGCACAATGCTGGCCGGTAAGACCAGAATGATAATCGGCCGGAAATACTCCCATAAATTGGCAAACAGCAACCGTTTGGAAAATACAAATTCTCGTTGAACTTTGATGAAAGGCAGACCCGGTTTTTGGGTTTCGAAAAAGGTTTGAACATCCGGCGGATTGAATTCTAACGACCACCAGAATGCCACCAGGGTGAGAGTGGCGATCGTGGCGGCAATCAACTCGATCGTGCAAAATAGTAAAATGGGGTTTTTTGCTTTGTCGGCCTGTTTGCCAAAGATATACCCGCCTATTGCCAAGCCCAACAAAAAAACAACCAAAATGGATGGAAAGCTGTAGGCAGTATTTTTATTAGCGATGTGCAGGATGCGCACCCATAACATTTCGAATCCCAAGCCAATAAAACCAACCAGAAACGAAGAAAGTAAGATGGTATTATAGCCCCATCGAGAAGTTTGTGAACCTACAGGAGATTCAGAATCTGATATCTGGGAATCTCGTTCTTTCCAACGTGCCAACACCACCGCAAACAATCCAACGATGGCGTTCATCGCAACCGCGATGAAAATGGTACCATCGAAACCAAATATCCCAACCAATACATATCCAGCTAATGCTGACCCAACGGCTGCACCCAGGGTATTGATACCATATAGAATACCGATCACGCCCCCCGATGTTTCTACCCGGTGCACAAAAGATTGTGTGAGCAGTGGCAAGGTCATGCCCATCAGCGTGGTCGGTATAAGCAAGATTAAAAAACTAAATAGAAACACCAACAGGTATGAACTTCCTGCTGTTCTCTCACCGATCCAAAAAATCAGAGGTTGGCTGACAACGCCAAAGGCAGCAATTCCAATTTCGAGCAAACCATATACCAGCAAAGTGTTTTTCACCTGCCGAGCCAGGCGACCACCAATCAATGAGCCAAGTCCCAACCCGGCCATGAAGGCGCCGACGATCAGGGTAATCGAGACCATTGTCACGCCAAAGAACAATCCCAATAACCGTTCCCAAACGATCTGATACACCAACCCGGCCGCACCGGAAACAAGGAAAAGACTGGCAAACAAGATAAGTACGATCGATTGTCGTTTCTGCATTGAATACTCTTATGAAGTTTGTTGTAACACTTTCTGGAATGCTTTCAATAAATCCCCGCGTTGTTCGAAGCCGCTTTCGCCTAACTCGCTCATGCCTAAATAGACTCGTTCTTTACAGCGGCGTAGTAAGCCAGATACCAGTCGCGACAAACTTTCTTTACTTTGCTCAACCTCGTCTGCATCTGTCCATAAGCGACCAGGTTCCCAACCACGCGCCAGAACATAGGGATGTGTCAAAGGCTGCGATAGGCGTTCATACCAACCACTGGAACCCGCATCTAGCCAAAATTGCACGGTTACCGGACGGTTCATCATTAAGAAAGTATAGGCCGGGGCAATCAGCACGGCTTCTTCAGACTCAGTACGCCAAGATTCAAGGTACTGTGCGGCAATAACCCCATCGTTGAGCATGGCAATATATTCCTTTCCTAAATTGAAATCTGGGGTGTCTTTTGATACAAAGGATGGTTCCATCGCCATGCGGAATTTCTTGATCGATTCGATCAAGCTGGCCGCCACGCGCACTGAATCAAAATTGGTGTGAAAGCCAAAGCCCGGTTGGGATAAGACCTCCCCAAAAAGTTTTCTCAGGAAATGATCCAACGGCAACGCTTCAGACTCGCGATAGGCCTGCAACCAGTCTCTAAGCTTACTATACCTATTCCCAAACGAAAACGTGATACGTTCCTGCACATTTGGTTGTATGCCGTCAAACGGTGCCAGCAAGAAGTCGCGCTGGCGGTATACGATCTCGGTCAACAGTTGCGCACGGACAAGGTCCATACCGTTGATGGAATGCATCAGGGCATAGGCTACGTCAAATTTAGGAGGATGGATATTCCAAAATGGATGTGCCAATGCAGCTAAGGATAAGAGCGCGTGACTGGCAGGTTCATCACGTAATGAGCGCGACGGGCGATGCGAACGCCAGGGTATCTCGCGAGCATCCAGACGGTTTGTCAATGAGAAACGCAGCGCATCTGACAAGTATGGGGCTAGAATAACAATCTCAGACGGAGAAATTCCCTCATCGAGCAAAGAATGCGTTTCATCTGCGATAGCATCCAGCAATTGGGGATAAAAACGTGATTGGACAAAAGCCAGCGCATCGCCATAGCCATTTCTATTAATATTTAATGGTTCTAATTCTGGAGAGGGCAAAATTGCTTCTGCGAGTACATTTTCGAGATATGTTACTTCTTCGGAAATTGCAAAGCTTTTATCCAGCACAGTTTTCTCGTCACACAGTTCATTCAAAGCCCAGCCCACTTCCGGGTCTGCGCCCAGGAAACGACGGTAACCCCCGCCTTCATCATAAATGAGCATAGCCGAATCGAATGATGGCAACCAATCGCGGATGATGTCGTGTCCACGCGGGATATCTTCTTCCACGTTATCGTAGATCAGATGTTGATATGTACGCGTTAAATAGTCTCTGACGTGATCTTCCACCCATAGATAATTCCAGAACACATCCAATTGCAGCGAGAAATCCAGCAAGTTATGATCGAGGCAATATTGCCTGAATCGTAGAGCACAATCCTGTGCATCTGCATACACGCGCCGCTGCCCCGGATCACCGAACCAGGCCGAATCCAACCGTGAGCCGATTGCTTCCACAGGGAAGCCGATTACAGATGACTTATTCAGATTATCAATGATCTGACTATAAAGACGATTGCGGTCAATGGTGACAGATTCAAAATACCCTTCTTCCAGCAACGGACGGACGATATGCGCCATATAATATTGTGCTGTTTCGAGCGTGAGAAAGACCGGTGCTTTATCGGGATGGGCAAAGGCCGCCGCCTCGGCTGCCAGGGGCCAGAACAAGTCCACGATGCGGCGGGCGAGACCACCTACCGTGGCAAGCGTTACTTCACTGCCGGGAGCAGTTTCGGGTCCACGCAAGGATGCGAGATAAGGTTCCTGTAGTGTCCGCTGCGGGGTTAGAATCAAGATTGAATCTGCACGAACGCCCTGCTTGAGCAGGTATTCCATCCGTTCCACACCGACAGTTGTTTTACCGCAACCGGTCGGTCCGGAGAGGAAAATTTTCGTATCCAGCGATGAGCGGGCAATTTTTCGTTGCACAGCGTTGGGCTTTGTCATGTTCCAAGATTAGCGGAGGGTAGCCCCTTTGTCAATGGGCGAAGGAACCTTTTTATACAAAATAACGTCCTTTTATCAGTCGATGATTTTCTGGAAGGAGATATTTATGGCTGACAAACTCATGCGCACAGTTGTTGTGATGTCGTTTTTTCTGGGGATGGCCTTGTTTTCTGGTTGCGGTGCAAACGGGACGCATATCTCGGATGCAGACAATGGTACGCAAATCAGCCTAGTACCCGGTGATGAACTTACAATCACTCTTGAATCTAATCCGACTACAGGATATAGCTGGCAGGTGATGGAGATTAACAATGCTATCTTACTTCAGGATGGTGATCCAGAATTCAAAGGACCATCAGGTTCGGAAGGATTGGTTGGCACAGGCGGTACGGAAACATTCCGTTTTAAAGTTGTCGGGGAGGGTGATACGACCCTGGAATTAGGTTACTTACGCCCCTGGGAAAGTGTTCCGCCGGTTGAAACTTTCACAATCCAGGTTGGCGCTAAAAGGTAAACGCTTACCGCTCCAGTGCAGATTGCTGTGGATTTTCGGGATCGTAAAATACGGTTACTTCTGATTCAACTGGGTATTTATCCACCATGTCATAGGATGCGCGGCTGGTATAAGAAGCCCAATGCGCATCACCAGCTTTGATCTGGTGGTTCATGTAATCTTTGCCATAGACATTGTACTGAAAAACAATATGCGGCAAAACAGTTGTATGATCACCACCCGAAACTTCTA
>CAZCPP010000239.1:0-6436 GCA_964500655.1 uncultured Anaerolineaceae bacterium
CTCACCCCAACAAGGTTTTTGACCTGATTTTGCTACTTTAAGAAAGCCCTGAAACATGGGAAATGGTTTCAGCAGCAAATGAGTCCGAAGATGATCCACCCTCCCCTGAAGCACTGACACTACTGGAAGCGCGCCAGCAGGCTCGCGAAGATCAAAATTGGGCAGAATCCGACCGTCTGCGTGATGAAATTGCATCTCTGGGTTGGCAGATTCAGGACACACCCGAGGGTGCAAAGCTGGTAAAAGAATGATCTAACAAGCGATCGAATTATTCGATCGCTCGAATAATTTGTCCGACAAAATGGGATACAATAAAAATAGCGCTATGCTTCACAAAGGAGTATCCCATGCGTGCAGTAGATATCATCATCAAAAAACGCGATAAAGAAGAACTTTCTCGCGAAGAAATTCGATTTTTTGTTCGTGGTATTTCAACCGGGCGTATTCCCGATTATCAATCTTCTGCCTGGGCAATGGCTGTTCTGCTCAATGGCATGACCCCCCGTGAAACAACTGATCTTACACTAGCCATGGCCCAAACCGGTGAAGTGATGGATATGCATGATGTCGTTGATATTGCTGTTGATAAACACTCAACAGGTGGTGTTGGCGATAAAACCTCAATTTCTGTGTTGCCGATCGTCGCCGCATGTGGACTCCCAGCTGGAAAAATGTCTGGTCGCGGGCTTGGCTTTAGTGGTGGAACACTGGATAAGATGGAATCTATCCCCGGTTATCGTTGTGACCTGACGACCGAAGAGTTTGAGAAACAATTGAAAGAAACCGGTATTGTGTTGAGCGGTCAATCCAAAGATCTGGCGCCAGCAGATGGAAAACTGTATTCCTTGCGAGATGTCACCGGAACAGTACAATCAATTCCATTAATTGCTTCTTCAGTGATGAGTAAAAAGATTGCTGCCGGTGCTCACGCGGTGGTTTTAGATGTAAAGGTGGGCTATGGTGCCTTTATGGAAACGTTAGATGATGCCCGCGAATTGGCAAATCTGATGGTCCAAATTGGCCAACTAGCCGGGCGAAAAGTGGTGGCTTTGGTTTCCGATATGAACCAACCGCTTGGAAATGCCGTTGGAAATGCGTTGGAGGTGCGTGAAGCAATTGACATGTTGCAGGGTGGTGGGCCTGAAGATTTCAGTGAGCATTGTTATCATGTCAGCGCACACATGCTGGTATTGGGTGAAAAGGCAAATGATCTCGCAGAGGGGCGCAAGATATCTGAAAGGGTTGTAAAGGATGGAAGCGCACTTGAAAAACTATCCACGCTAGTTGCGGCTCAGGGCGGTGATGATTCTTATATAGACAATCCCGATAAGCTGCCCAAAGCTGAAATCATTGAGGTAGTTGAAGCACCCCAAAACGGATACCTGGATCAAATCCAAGCGCGAAGCATTGGGGAAGCGGCGGTTGCTCTGGGAGCTGGCCGAGCTAAGAAGGGTGATTCAATCGATCATGCAGTTGGTTTTATCATCCATAACAAAGTAGGTGACAAGATCCAAAAAGGCCAACCGCTGTTCACAATTCATGCGAACGACCAGAAATTATTAGAAAACGCGCGAAAAACTCTCCTTGCCGCGCATGGTTGGAACGATGCACCTGTTCCGGGTTTACCGTTATTTTACGAATAATTTGGCGCATAGCCTTGCACAAATTTTAAGAATCGGGCATACTTACGGGTAAGAGACTGTTTTTTAAATGTAGCGATCGCGGAAAGTCGGTAGTAAGGAGAGACGGGCATGGCGAAAGTAGCATTGCGCGTATACAATAAAGAGATTGAAAAAATGGTGGAACAGGGGCAGTTAGATGAAGCAATAGCACATTGCCGCCATGTCTTGAACGCGTTCCCCAAAAATCTAGAGACTTATCGCCTACTCGGTAAATCCTATCTCGAATCCAAACGTTATAATGAAGCAACTGACATCTTTGAGCGTGTGCTCATGGCTGTCCCTGATGATTTTGTTGCCCATGTTGGAATGAGTATTATCAACGATGAACAAAAAAACATGGACGCTGCCATCTGGCACATGGAGCGTGCCTTTGAAGTGCAGCCTGCCAATGCGGCCATTCAGGTAGAGTTACAGCGTTTATATGGTCGTCGCGATGGTGTAGAGCCACCAAAAATTCGCCTCACTCGTGGTGCCTTGGCCCACATGTATGTGCAAGGTGAATTACATCCTCAAGCAATTTCTGAAATAAACAGCGTACTTGAAGAAGACCCTAACAGGCATGATATGCAGGTCTTGTTATCACGTGCGTACTTTCATGCCGGTCAAAATAACGAAGCTGCCGAAATCTGTTCGCAGTTGTTGCGCCGTTATCCTTATTGTTTTGACGCCAATCGAGTTTTGGTAGAGCTTGTTCCCGAATCCGAACGTAAAGATAGCACACAGACCTATCGTCAACGGATCAATGAACTGGATCCCTATTGCGCTTTCGTGACTGGTTCGGTTTTCAATTCGGACCAAGTTGCTGATGTTGCTATAAGTCTTGAAAAACTGGATTGGGATGGTCAACCGGTTGATATGCAACCGGAATGGAGTAAATCATTAGGTATTGGGAAGAGTGAGGGCACAGGTGCTGATGAACCAGATTGGCTCAAATCGGGGCTGACGGATGATATTCCTGTCACTTCCCCTCCGGTCGCATCTTCTTCCAAAGAGGACGAACCTGCTCCCGTGCCCGGATCGTTACCCATTCCAACTGAAGAGGGCAGCGATATTGACAAGAGTGAGATTCCTGATTTCATGCGTGAAGCTGGCTGGGGTGAAGATACAGGCGCATTCCAGGAAGGTTCTGGCACCTTTGAAGCATCTGGTGAAGCATCTGGAGAAACCCCGGCCGAACCTATTGCTGAAGGAGAATTACCCGACTGGGTACAGTCTATGGCTCCGTCTGACACTGATGGCCAAAGCACTCCCCTGGAGGCTGCACCGATTGAGGATATAACCAAAGATGATGTCCCTGATTGGTTGCAAGGTATTGGAGATGCACAAAGTGAAATCCCTGTAGATCGACCTGAAACAGCTGAACTGGAACGGCCAGATTGGCTCGATACTTCAACACCGGAGGAAAAGCCAGCAGCTGATGCTGAAACACTGGAAGCTGAACAGGACCAGCCAGAATGGCTCGAATCGGTAAAGCCGGCAGAGGGGCCAGTAGCAGAAGCGCTGGACCAGGCAACCGATACACCAGAAGAAGGCGAGAGCCTGCCACCAGACTGGTTGAAATCAATTCAGCCGGATGAAGAAGTTCCTCCTTCTGAACCTCAGGATGAATCGAGCCTGGAAATTGAGGTTGAAACGAAAGAATTATCAGAATTGCAGATTGGAAAGAAAGGATCTGATCCGCAGGAGGTAGCTCCTGTGGCAGAAGAACCCGCTCAATCTTTAGAAGAAGCTACACCACCTGTTGCAGTAGTTGGTGTAGATGATCTGGGTACCTCCGCAGAAGAACAGGATGATGCGGTTGCGTGGTTGGAAGGTCTAGCTGAAAAACAAGGCGCCAAACCTGAAGAATTGGTCACTGATCCGGAATCTCGCAAGGATGAAGCGCCTGATTGGGTGAAAGATTCGCAACCAGTAGATAAACAGGCTGAAGATCAAACGCCTGCTCCGCAGGAGGCAGCTCCTGTGGCAGAAGAACCTGCCCAACCTATAGAGGAAGCTACCCCCCCTGTTGCAGTAGTTGGTGCAGATGATCTGGGTACCTCTGTAGAAGAGCAAGATGATGCGGTTGCGTGGCTGGAGAGTCTAGCTGAAAAACATGGTGCTAAATCCGAAGAATTAGTAACTGATCCAGAATCTCGCAAGGATGAAGCGCCTGATTGGGTACAAGCCGCTAAATCTGTGGAAGAACAGGCTGAAGATGAAATACCTGTTCCAAAGGAAGCAGCTCCTGTAGATGAAGAACCTGCCCAACCTATAGAGGAAGCTCCCCCCCCTGTTACAGCAGTTGGTGCAGATGATCTGGGTACCTCTGTAGAAGAGCAAGATGATGCGGTTGCGTGGCTGGAGAGTCTAGCTGAAAAACATGGTGCTAAATCCGAAGAATTAGTAACTGATCCAGAATCTCGCAAGGATGAAGCGCCTGATTGGGTACAAGCCGCTAAATCTGTGGAAGAACAGGCTGAAGATGAAACGCCTGCTCCGCAGGAGGCAGCTCCTGTGGACGAAGAACCCGTTCAACCTGTTGAAGAAACTACCCTTGAGAAGGTGGAAGAAGTCTCCGAACCTGCTGCTATGTCACCTGTTGAAGAAGGTGCGCCTGTAGAAGAGCCAGTGAAAGATGATACGGATTGGATTAAGAATGCCAAGGAAGTTGGCGAGTCGTTGTTTGCCGAATTGGAAGAATCGCAAACAAAAGAACCCCTTCCCGATGATTCCGATGAGACCGGTATATGGCTTCGTGATCTTGGTCAAGAGGCAGATTTTAAGGATGAACAACCTACGGAATCAACCGAAGCGGAGAATGTATCGGAATGGCTAGAAAAGCTTGACGCCGATGACGCCGATGATGAGGCAGAGCTTGAAGCAGCTCCTGAAATGGAAGCAACCCCAGAGACTGTGGGTGAAGCGGCCTCCGATACTCCGGACTGGTTACAGAGCTTGGAAGACGAGTCTTCAGAGACGGATTCAATCGCAACCTCAGCAGAAAATGCTGAAGGTGAAAATTTGCCGTCCTGGTTAGCTGGTTTGGACGACGATAAAGCAGAACAGGAACAACCTGCCGATATGGATGATAATTTGCCAGATTGGTTGAGTGCTGAAACTGAGCAAGAGCAGGAACCTGCGAAACCAGAACCCACCGCTCCAACGGACTGGCAACCTGCAACTACAGCTGAATCTGCTCATGCAAAAGATTCTCCCCCAGCAATAACAGAATCAGATCAACAAGAGGAAGAGTTACCAACTCCAGAGCCGGCACTCGTGATGTCTGCAGAAACAGAACCAAAGCCTCAGCCAGAACCAGATTCACCTGGGCAACCGAAACCTGAAACCAATCGACAGCCGACGGGAGCGCTTTCAGATGCTCATGACCCTCTACTGGTTCAAGCGCAAGGTGAGCTCACTCGAAACGATATCAAGGCAGCGATTAGGAGCTACGGCAATTTGATAAAAAGAGGAAAGCTGCTGGACGAAGTCATATTTGACCTGCGTGAGGCCCTGTATCGGTTCCCAGTGGAAGTATCAATTTTGCAGACGCTGGGCGATGCTTATATGCGTGCTAACCGCTTGCAGGACGCGCTTGATTCTTATACAAAAGCGGAAGAATTATTGCGATAATTTTGTTTGGGCGAGTATTAAATCGCCCCTAAATTTAATATAGAATTCGGGGCATGCCCCGAATTTATTTTGTAAATCGGAGGAAATTGTGGAACGTTCGCTCGTACTAGTAAAACCGGACGGTGTTCAACGTGGATTGATCGGTGAGGTGCTTGCCCGCCTGGAACGCCGTGGATTGCGTATGGTAGCAGCAAAGTTTATGGCTGTGAGCCATGAATTAGCTGAAACGCACTATGCGATCCATAAAGGTAAACCTTTTTATGATGATCTGATGGCTTATATCACCTCAGCGCCGGTAATGGCGATGGTGTGGGAGGGTCCAAAAGCGATAGCAGCTATCCGGCAAACGATGGGCGCAACTAGCCCGACCGAAGCTGCCCCCGGCTCAGTACGCCATGATTTTTCCCTGGAAGTTGGTCGCAACCTGACCCACGCATCGGATTCGGCTGAGAATGGTGAGAAGGAAATTGCACTTTGGTTCGAACCGGAAGAATTGGTTGAATGGACGCGTGAAGTTGATTCGTGGGTGTTTGAACAATAATATATTTTCGTCAGGTTGTGATTTACAAGCCGCAATAAGAGTAAAACACAAGGTCTCCTAGCTAGGAGAGACCTTTTTATATTGCTTCTCAAATTCCTGATGGGGAATAACATCTTCACCAATTACGTACAGGAAAACATAAATCCCGGAGGGTCCCATGAATTTGAAATCTCTGCGAATCGCCTTCAGGGTTGCATCAAAACTACCATGAGAACGAAGGTATTTTTGGAAGGACCCGTACTCTTTATCCAATTCAAGGATCTTTTGTGCATTGAAAACAATTGCCATGAGTTTGCGATAATTGCGTACGACTCGCCTGTCTTTTGTAAGTTCTTCGATATCCTTCTCGTGTAAATTTGCCACGCTCTGGATATCAAAATCTCGGAATGCTTCGCGTGTTTCCGGCCACTTGCTCTCGATGACTTTCCAGGACATGCCGGATTGAAAAACAGATTTGCTCATAATCTCAAGATAATCGTTCAAAGATTGAGGGATGATTTTTTCAGGAGGGCCTGCAGGCATTTTTATTTCCTTATTTGGTTATGTTAATAACTGATGTTACGCGGCTTTGAGCAGTTGGAGTTCATCATAAGCACTT